>JAJZYD010000011.1 GCA_021806095.1 Microcaldota archaeon | reverse complement strand
TGCAATGATACCTCCAATAATTAGTATTAAATAAGCTAATATAAACATTAATTTTGGATCAATTTGCACAGATTGAGCAGATGATTGAGCTTGTGCTGTGCTTCCACTTGATTGAATTGGTTGACTATTTGTTGCATCTACCATAATAATACCTTTTTAATATTTATTAATAAAAAATAAATAGATTTGTATTTATTTTTATTATTTTTTGATTGTTTAATTCACTTGTTTTTATTTTTGGTGAAGCATAAGATATATAATACTTTCTGTACTTAAATATAATAAAATGCATGCTATGTTTACTTAGTAGTATTGCTCTTTATATGGTGAGCTGTTGACCACACCTCTAAAAATTATCCCAGAACATAGATTATTAAGTGACAATGAAGCAAAGAAAGTATTAGAAAAGTTTAATATAAGTATTGATAAGCTTCCAAAAATTCTTGAAAGTGATCCGCAAGTAATAAAACTTGGTGCAAAATTTGGACAAATAATAGAAATAAAGAGAGTTGATCCTACAGGAACATATATATATTATAGAACGGTAATAAAAGATTGATTATGCGTCTCCTGTGAACATAGTAGGCGTGCTTAATTAGGGTGTATTTAATGGATGAAATATTATCTCATGAAGTACTTGAAGCATATCTAAAATCTAATTCTGTTGTACAACATCAGATAGAAAGTTATAATAAATTTATAAGAACTGGCATGCAAAAAATTATAAATAACCAAAGTATTATTGAACCGGAGATTTCGGGATTTGCAATTAAATTTACAAATATAAGAATTGAACCTCCAATAATTATTGAATCTGATAGCTCTGTAAGACATATATTACCAAATGAAGCAAGAATTAGAGATCTTAATTATTCCGCTCCTTTATATTTAACATATATTCCAGTAATAAGTGGCATTGAAAAATTAGATTCTGCATCTGAAGTATTTATAGGGGAGCTCCCGGTAATGGTTAAAAGTGATTTATGTTATACAAAAAATATGACACGTGAACAGTTAATTGATGAGGGAGAAGATCCTGATGATCCTGGTGGTTATTTTATAGTAAGAGGAACTGAAAGGGCGCTTATAGGATTAGAAGATCTTGCTCAAAATAGAATTATATGTAATAAAGAAAAAAGTAAAGATATTGTAATATCTAAAGTATTTTCTACAACCTTAAATTTCAGAGCAAAATGTGCGGTATCAAGAGATAATTTAGGGATTTTTAAAATAACTTTTCCAACAATAAATAAAGGATTAAATTTAATATTAATATTAAGAGCGCTAGGACTTCAAACTAATGAAATTATAAATAGCGCACCAAATGAAGATATAAAAAATGACTTATTGCTAAATATTGATGTAAGTGATGCAAAGAACATGTCACCAAAGGAAGCATTGCTAGCAATTGGGGCAGTTTCTGCACCGAGCCAAACAAAAACATTCCAAGAAAAACGCGCAGAAATACAGCTTGATACATATGTTTTGCCACATCTTGGCACAACATCTGCAACAAGAAAAGAGAAGGGATTTTATATATTAAGAATGGCAGCAAAAGCTTCGCTTGTTGCTTTGGGTTATATTAAAGCAGATGATAAAGATCATTACGCAAATAAACGCATAAAGCTTGCTGGAGATTTAATGGAAGAACTTTTTAACAATGCATTTAAACTGCTTATCAAAGATATTAAGCATCATGTGGAAAGAACAAGCGCTAGAGGTAGAAAATTAACTATTAAAAGTAATATTAATGCAGATACATTGACAACTAAAATATTATATTCAATAAGTACAGGAACGTGGCCAGGAGGTCAAACTGGTGTATCAAAGGTTTTAGACAGAGTAAATTTTACATCATCAATTTCAGATCTTAGAAGAGTTAAATCGCCTCTCGCAAAAAAACATCCACATTATGCGGCAAGAGATGTACATGGAACACATATTGGTAAGCTATGCCCAGCTGAAACAACAGAAGGATTAGAAGTTGGATTAATAAGATATCTTTCAATAATGTCAAAAGTAACAACAGGTATTGATGATATTTACTTATTAAACAAATTAAAAGAATTGAAGATTTTGAAGAAATAATTATGGTGATGTTTTGAGTAATAAAGAAAAATGTTTAATCTTTTTAGATGGCAGAATTATAGGTTCTGTTGAAGATGGTAAATCATTTGTAGAAGAAGTGAAAAAAAACAGAAGATTGGGAATTTTACCTGGAGAAATTAATGTTATATATATTAAAAAACTTAATGAAGTACATATTAATGCGGATAGAGGAAGAGCAAGAAAACCTTATATAATAGTTGAGAATGGAAAGAGCAAACTAACACCAGAATTAAAACAAAAATTAAAAAACAATGAGATAGACTTCAACTATTTATTAAGAAGGGGAATAATAGAATATTTAGATGCAGAGGAAGAAGAGAATATTTTTGCAGCATTAGATGAAGATAGTATAACTGAGAATACAACACATTTGGAAATTGATCCTGTTGCGATGTTTGGTTTTACATTTAATACAATGATATTTCAAGATTTTAACCAATCTGGAAGATATGCATTATCTGCGAACTTCACAAAACAAGCCCAAGGTTTATATGTAACAAATTTTAATAAACGATATGATACAAGAGCATTTCTTCTTTATTACCCACAAATTCCTTTAGTCAACAGCATTGCTTATAGATCGTTAAAAATGGAAAAGCATGCAAGCGGCCAAAATTTTATAGTGGCTATATCGACGTATTATGGATTCAACATGAAAGATGCTCTTATTTTAAATAGAGCAGCTGTAGATAGAGGTCTTGGTAGAAGCATATTTTATAAAACATATTCAAATGAAGAGAGAAGATATGCGGGACGTCAACAGGATAAGTTTATAATTCCACCAGCAACATCTGAAAATTATTTAGGAGAACATATGTATACAAAACTTGGAGAAGATGGAATTGTAGAACCGGAAGTTGATGTAAAAGAAGGAGAGGTAATAGTTGGAAAAATTTCACCACCACGTTTTTTAGAAGAGCAGACAACTTTTGGAATTGGAGCTGAACGCATGCGTGATAATTCAATGACTTTAAAAACTGGAGAAGAAGGTGTAGTAGATAATGTAATGATCAGCGAAGTTACCGGTGCGACAAAAATAGTAAAGATAAGAATAAGAGGCAACAAAATACCAGAAGTTGGAGATAAGTTTGGAAGTAGAAACTTTCAGAAAGGAGTTGTTACATTAATAGTACCCCCAGAAGAAATGCCTTTTACTAAGGATGGTATAGTACCAGACATGCTGCTTACACCATTAAGTCTTCCAAGCAGAATGACTTTTGGATATATACTAGAAATGCTTACTGCAAAAGCTGCCGCTTTGGATGGTAAAATTATGGATGGAACTATGTTTTCAAAAAAAGGCAAGGAAAGAATTGATGAATGTGGCACTATTCTTGAACAGCATGGATTTGAAAAATTTGGAAACGAAGAATTATATGATGGCAGAACTGGCAATGCCTACAAATCCCAAATATTCACAGGAATTGCCTACTTTAATAGGCTTTATCATATGGTAAGTACAAAATTGCAGGTAAGAAGTAGAGGTCCTGTTCAAATATTAACAAGGCAACCAACAGAAGGAAAACAAAAGAAGGGGGGCATAAGATTTGAAGAAATGGGAAGAGATGCATTAGTTGGATATGGAGCAAGTATGGTTTTAAAAGATAGACTGCTTGAACAGAGTGATAAAGCAGAAAATATTTGGGTATGTAAAGATTGCGGAGATATAGGTTATTATGATTATGTAAAGAATGTGGCGGTATGCCCCATGTGCAGTGGCAATAATCTTGAAAAATTAGAAATAAGCTATGCATTTAAGCTTTTGTTAGATGAAATAAAATCAATGCATATTTTCCCAAGGATCAAATTAAAGAGTGAATGATTATTTTAATTTCATTAATTTAAAAATATAAAAATAATATTAAAGGTGTTAAATTATGCAAGCGGAAGCGGTTAATTATATAAAATTTACTCTTATATCACCAGAAGAAATAAAAAAATTGAGTGTTGCTAAGATAACAGTTCCAGATACCTACAACGAAGAGGGTTATCCAATAGACGGCGGGCTTATAGATCAAAGACTTGGCGTCATTGATCCTGGTCTAAAATGTAAAACTTGCGGAGGTAAAGCAAAGACATGCCCTGGCCATTTTGGCCATATTGAATTGGTTAGGCCTATTATACATACTGAATTTGCAAAAGTTATTTATATGTTGCTTCGTTCAACTTGCTTAAGCTGCCATAAATTATTATTGACACCAGAAAAAGTAGCAGAAATTAAAGAAGATATCAGCAATTTTGCAAAAAGTGAGGATGAAGAAGATCTTACATTAACATTAGCAGAAGATGATAGGAATATGCTTATTAAGCAGTTAAGAACAATAAAGAAATGTCCACATTGTGGTATTGTTCAACAAAAAATAAAATTTGAAAGACCCACTTATTATTATGTTGGTGGAAATAGGATAAAGCCTGATGAAATTAGAGATTGGTTATCCAAAATATCTAATGAGGATTTAACACTTATAGGAATTGATCCAGGAGCTACAAGACCAGAATGGTTTGTACTAACAACATTACTTGTACCTCCAGTCAATGTAAGACCATCAATTACTTTAGAAAGTGGTGAAAGGAGTGAAGATGATTTGACACATAAATTAGTTGATATAATAAGGAGCAATCAAAGATTAGAGCAAGATATTGATGCTGGAGCGCCACAAATTATTATAGATGATCTTTGGGAGCTTTTGCAGTATCAAGTTACAACATATTTTAATAATGAAACTCCGGGCGTTCCAGTTTCAAGACACAGAACAACTAAACCATTAAAGACACTTGCACAAAGACTCAAAGGAAAGGAAGGGAGATTGCGTTATAATTTAAGTGGAAAAAGAGTAAATTTTGCTGCTAGAACAGTCATATCCTGTGATCCAACCTTAACAGTAAATCAAATAGGCGTACCTGAGAAAATTGCTAATATTTTAACATTACCAGTATATGTTACATTATGGAATATTGAAGAATGTAAAAAAATGATTAAAGATGATAAAAAAAATATTGTAAATATAATTATGCCTAATGGCCTGAGAAAACGTATTACTGATTTGAATACTGATGATATAATAAAAGAATTAAAACCAGGAATAATATTAGAAAGAAAATTAGAGGATGGCGATTTTGTATTATTTAATAGGCAACCAACTCTTCATAGAGCTTCGATAATGGCTCATCAAGCGAAGATAATGCAGGGCAAAACACTAAGAATGTGTGACGCTGCAACCGAACCATATAACGCAGATTTTGATGGAGACGAAATGAATCTTCATTTGCCTCAATCACTTGAAGCACAAGCTGAAGAGCGTTATCTTATGCAGGCAAAAGATCAACTTTTATCGCCAAGAGATGGAAGGCCATTGTTAATGTTGCAGGAAGAAGAATTAATAGGTTTATATTGGCTTACAAAAGATGATACTTATTTTGAAAAAGAAGACGCAATAAGAATGCTTGCTTCCGTTGATGTGTATGAATTACCGAAAGCTGATAGTAACAAAAAATATAGTGGCAAATCAATAATTTCTATGGTAATACCAAAGGACATCAATTTTGAAATGCAAGGCATATTAGGCAAAATAGAAATAAAAAATGGCATACTCGAAAAAGGCATTTTAGATGTAAGGGCAGTTGGTGCTTCTGGCGCATTACTGCTTGTAGAAATTTATAAAAAATATGGTTCTGATATAACCGCAGAATTTATAAGAAAGATATCACTATTAGCAGTTTATACTTGTTCTTATATGGGTATGACTCTTGGCATTTCTAATTATTATCCAACAGTTAAAATAATTGAGGAACGTGAAAAAATAATAAATGAAGTATTTGATAAAACAAATAAATTGCTTGAAGCATATAAAAACAAAACACTTAATCCACTCTTAAATTATACACGAAAGGAAACTTATGAAATGCTTGTATTGGCGCAGCTTGATGAAGCAAGAATAATGCTTGAAGAACCAATTAAAAAATATTATACTGTTGATAATAAAGCATATTTAATTCCTACAGTAAAGGCAAGAGGGGGTATATCAAATTTGGTACAAATTACAATGGCTCTTGGACAGCAATCAGTAAGAGGTGAAAGACCTTCACGAGGATATAAAGGTAGGATACTTCCATACTTTAGAAAAAATGATAAGTCTCCTCAAGCAAGGGGATTTATAAAATCAAGCTTTTTTGATGGATTAACCCCTATTGAATTGTATATGCATGCAATGGGAGGAAGAGATTCTACAATGGGCAAATCACTATTAACTGCAGTTTCAGGATATTTACAAAGGAGACTAATTCATGCACTGCAAGATCTTTATGTTATTGATGATTTTTCTGTGAGAGATGCAAGTGGTTCATTAATAGAAACAATATATGGTGGTGATAAATTAGATCCAACTAAAGTTAAATTAATTGAAAATAAAAAATAATAAAAGTGAATTATATGAATGATGATGAAAATAAAAAAAACTCGTACAATGTTGTACCAGGTGAACCTGTCGGCGTCATTGCTGCACAATCTTTAGGTGAACCAAGTACACAGATGATGCTTAGAGTTTTTCACTCTGCAGGTATAGGTTCAATTATTACAACACGAGGCATTCCAAGAGTTATGGAATTGGTAGATGCTAGAAAAACACCAAGCTCACCATCAACAACTATAAGATTTAATGAAGCCATCAAAAAAGATTATGAACAGGTAAGGAAAATATGGAAATCATTAGAAGAAATAACATTAATGTATGTAATAAAGGATTTTGAAGAAAATTTTAGGGCTGGAACTCTTACATTTATTTTAGACAAAGAAAAATTAGAATATTATGAATTAACACCAAAAAAGATATTTACTAAAATATCTAAAATGGAAAGTTTAGAAGCATCAACTGAAGGTGAATATAAATTTATAATAAAATATAGAGGAAAGGGCAAAACTATCTACAATATGAGGGTAGCATTTAATAGACTCTTATCAAGTGTTCTGTTTGGTGTTCCTGGAATAAAAAAAGCAACAATACACCAAGATGAAAAAGACAAATCCTTTTATATAATCACTGCAGGGAGCAATCTTGAAGAACTTATGAAAATAGAGGGTGTTGATAAATGGAATATATATTGCAATGATCCTTTTGAAGTTTTAGAACACTATGGAATCGAAGCCACAAGAAATATCATTGCAAATGAATTAATAGATATTATTGAAGAAGAAGGCTTGACCGTAAATTTTAGGCATATTGGACTTATAGTTGACACAATGTCACATTCAGGTAAAATAAAAGGTGTTGGAAGACATGGCATAGCTGGAGAAAAAGAATCAGTATTTGCAAGGGCTGCATATGAAGAAACTGTAAAGCATTTTATAAATGCATGTGTGTTTGGAGAAAAAGATTTCTTGAAGGGTGTAGCTGAAAATATATTATTAGGAAAGCAAGTAAATGTTGGCACAGGTATTGTAACAATAGGAATAAAAAATGAGGATTTAAAGAAAATTAAACCTGTAGAAATTGAACAAGGAAAAAAGAAAGAGGAATAAGTTATAAATATATATTGATAAGCAACCTGTAATAAACAAGGAATTATTTTTAAATATATTAAATAATAAAATAATAATTTAATAATATTCTTAATTTAATGTTTTGTATTTATTATTTTTATAATGTTGTTTTTATGATAGGTGAATAAAATGACACAACCAGAAAGACCATTTGATTTGTTGAATAAGGAAATAGGGCAGACTATATTGATAAGATTAAAAGGCAGCTTACAAATAAGAGGCAAACTTACATCTTTTGATATACATATGAATTTAGTATTGCAAGATGCTGAAGAACTTGAAGAGGGGGAACTTAAATCAAAAGTTGGAACTCTCTTGTTAAGAGGTGGAAATATTATTTATATATCCCCTGTTTAAATTTAATTTTGCAAATATTTATTTTTATAATATTGGGCTCTTAGCGTAACGGTAGCGCGCCTGCATGGCATGCAGGAGGTTGCGGGTTCAAAACTATTATAAATTCATTAATATTTATTAATATTGATAGTGAAAATCCCGCAGAGTCCATTTCTTGAAGTATTTATTAATAAATAGTATAGGCTTCTTATATTGCTATAGATTATGTTGTCTAGCATGTACTTTATAAAAATTTTTATACATATATTGTCAACAAAATCATAAATCTATTTAGTTCGCTTTCATTCTCTCTTGTTAGAGTAGACTTCCCATTTGCTGAGTTAAAATTATATTTTGATAAACATAAAATAGATGATAGTTTTAAATTATGTTGTTTTTATTATATTTTGGTGATAAGGATGGATGAAAAGAAAACATTTTTTAAAAGATATGAATTGCCACAGTTGCCATACAAAGTTGATGCATTAGAGCCTTATATAAGTAAGGATATTATTGATGTACATTATAATGGGCACCACAAAGCATATGTCAATACAACAAATACACTCTTAGATAGAATGGAGAAGATAACAAAAAAAGAAGTAACACAAGGAAATTATGATCTCCAAGGTGTAATACGAAATTTAGTTTTTAATATTAATGGACATAAATTACATTCATTGTACTGGAAAAATATGACACCTGCAAAAAATGATAAGGAAAATAATCCTGGGGGAAAATTAGCAGATTTAATAATAAGCCAATATGGTACAATTGGAAGATTTAAGGAGTTGTTTATTGAAGCGGCAAATTCACTACCAGGAGGAGGTTGGACAACACTTAATTATGACATAGAAAACAAAAACCTACATATAATGACTTATGAAAATCATTTTATGAATCAAATTGCGGAATTGCCAATATTGCTGATTTTAGATGAATTTGAGCATGCATATTACTTACAATACAAAAACAAAAGAGCAGATTATATTAATATGTGGTGGCTGCTTATAAACTGGGATGATGCTGAAAATAGGCTTTCAAATGCAGAAAATAAGTTATAAACATTTAATAAATATTTATATCATTTTGTATTTTGATTTTTAAGTGAAAAGTTTTCTTTTATAATGAATGAGCAGCTCACTCAAAAATATTATAAATATTGTTATATATACATTATACATATTAAAGATTAGATATTAGAAAAAACAAATAATATGATGAGATTATGGCAGATGAATATGATATTGAAGAAAATAATAAAAACAAAATTAGATCAATAGAAAAAATTCAAAATATCGAAGATGATGCCGCAAAATTAATTAATGAAACAAAAACAAAATCAGAAATAATGTTAAAGGAGGCAAAAGAAAAATCAATAAAATCAATAGATGACACTAAAGAAAAATTAGAATATAAGAAAAAAGAAAAAATAGAATCACTCATTGAGGAACTTGAGCGCAATGATAAAAATATATTAAAAAATGCTGAAAAAGAGGCAAAAAAAATAAGAGCAATGAATTTAAGCAAAGCTAAAAGAGATAAAATTGTTAAAGAATTACTCAATAACTTTTTTGAATGAGTGTGGTGCTTAAGTTGAGTTTAATATCACAAATTTTTTATACAGAACAAATGCAGAAAATTAGAATAATCGCCCTAGAAAATAAAAAATATGGAATAATAGCAGAACTGCATAAGATGGGAGTTTTAGACATTAGAAAAAGTTCTCTTCAACTCAATGATGATAAGGCGCTTCCAAACATTCAGATTATATCTGAAGAATTAATAAAAATAAGGAGTGCATTAACATTCTTAGATAAACCAAAGAATATTGTTGAAATTAATAAGATGGAACATAAAAGCTTGGAAGAAGTATTAAATTTGAGCAATAATACCAAACCTTTAGTTAATAGGATTTTTTCTTTAGTTGAAAGTAAGAGAAGCTTCCTTGAAGAAAATAATGAAATTAATAATAATTTAAAAAATATATCTCTTTTTATAGGAACCGGGATAAATTTAAAAAAAATAAAAAGTGAAAGTTTAGAATTTTTTGCTATAATTGTAAACAATAAAAAAAATTTAAGAATATTACATGCACTAAAAAGTGCATCAGTTAATTATGAAAATATAATAAAAAAAATCAATAAAAATACAACCCTTTTTTTTATAATATTTGATAAACGGGACAAACAAAAGATAGAAAATATAATCAATAATTATGCTGATGAAAGGATAGAATTAAATGATAAATTGTTTGATGATTATCCAGAAAATATTATTAAAAAGCTAAATATTAGGAAGGTAGAGATAAAAAAACAAGTTAATAAGATTAATAATGAACTCCAAGATATAAGCAAAAAAGAATATCACCATATTGCAGCTATATTAGAGATGATAGAAATTGAATATGAAAGATCAAAAATACCAGAAAATTTTAAAAAAACAGAAAAAACATTTATTATTGAAGGTTGGGTGCCAATAAAAAAAGTCAATAAATTAATGAGTGTTTTGGAAAATTTAACAAATGGGGACTATTATTTTGAAGAAATAAAAACAAACGAGCTTGCACCAACTTTGCTTAATAGGCCATCTATTTTTAAACCATTTGATTATTTAATGGGATTTTATTCATTGCCAAGAAGCGACGAAATAGATCCTACATGGATTTTTATATTCTCATTTATGATATTTTATGGACTGATGATAAGTGATATAGGATATGGAATTTTATCATTAATAATTGCATTATTAATAATGAAGAAAGTGAGTAAGGAGGGACTGGTATATAATGTTTCTAAAATTTGGGCACTCTCTTCAATACCAGTTATAATATTTGGATTACTATCAAATCAAGTATTTGGTTATTCCTTAAGCATATTAAATAGCATCCAAATTATAAATTGGAATAGAAATATTCCATCAATAATTGTATTTACAGTATTGGTCGGTGTTTTTTATGTTATATTAGGCCAAATATTAAGCTTTTTCAATAAATACAAGCATCATGAAAAGAAGCTTGCGGTAAGCAAACTTATTTCTATAGTAACAATAATAACAGGCACTGTTGCTATAGCTGGCTTTCTTTTCCATTCTTTTAGCATAGCGCTATCTGAAACATCTGCGATTACTGCATTAATAACATTTGAAATAACAGCTATATTAAGTGGAAAAGAGGCAAGCGAACTCACTAATTTAATATCACATCCATTAAGTTTTACAAGAATTCTTGGATTCGGGCTTGCTAGCATTATAATAGCATCATTAATAGATAAAGCATTTACACCAACATTAAGTAGCTTCAGCATTGTTAATGTATTAATATTTATAGTGCTTTTAATAATACTTTTAATTTTGCATATACTTAATGTGATAGTTGGAATGTTTGAAGGAATAGTACAAGGGGCAAGGCTTAATCTTGTTGAATTTTTCTCAAAGTTTTATATAGGTAATGGAATTAAATTTAAACCTTATAGTGAGAAACGGCAATATACTTATGCCCAAAAATATAATAAAAATAAAGCAAGGGTTAAAAAATAAAATAAAAATATTAATAATATAATATAAAAAGTGGAAGATTTAATAAATATAAATTAAAATACAATTATAATTTAAAGGTGATAAAATTGACAATAGATTTAGGAACTGCAATAGCAGCAATAGGAGCTGGAATAGCAATATTAGGAGGAGCATATGGCACAGGTGTGGCACAAGCCGCAATAGGAAGTGCTGGAATGGGGTTAATAGCAGAGAAACCTGAACAATTTGGTAGCGCGCTACTTTTATTGGTTATACCTGAAACTTTAGTAATTTTTGGTTTTGTAATTGCGATATTAATATTACTTGGTGTTGGATTAATATAAATAAAGTGAAAACAATGTCGCTAGATAATCTAAAAAAACAGATTAATGAAGATGCAAAAAAAAATGCAAAAAAAATATTAGAAGATGCTACAACACAAATTAACAACATAGAAAAAGAAACAAAAGAACAGATTGCACAACTTGAGAATAAATTCTCAGAATCACTAGAAGAAGAAATAAGCAGAATTACTAATGAATACACATCGAATACAGAACTATTAGCAAACAATATAATTGCAGAAGCCAGAAGCAAAGTTATAAATGAAGAATTCAACAAAATAAAACATGCATTAATTACTAATCCAAGAAGATATGAAATTTATTTAAAAATAATAGATGAGTTGATAAATAAATCAAAACAGATAATGAACGGCACCTTCAGGATTAAAGCAGGAAAGCGATACAAAACATTAATATTAAAGAAACATCCGGAATTAAAAATTGATGAAGCAGATACTGAAGGTATTATTATTTCTTCAGCAGACAATAAAATAACAATAGATGCAACAATTTATACTATTATAAGCGAAAAAGAAGAACTGATAAAAAAACTAATTTATAACGATCTTTTCAATGTACAAAAACCAGAGAATAAGAAAAGATTGAAAATGAGAGGTAAATAAGATGATACCAAAAAAATTTAATAAGGTACTTCGCTATGGTTATTCTAATACTAGAGTAAAGGCAATGAAATCAAAAATGCTCAGTAAAGAAATAATAGATGAAATTGCCCAGTTAAATAATATATCACAAGCAGTTGCATTATTGTTTAAAACGGATTATAAAGACAATATAGAGATGTTTGGCGGTGCTGATATCGAAACAAGCTTAATTGATTTTGCACTTAATCAAAACCTATCAGATACCGCAGACAGACTCATCAGAATAACACCAACTAATGCAAAGGCAATAATATCAAGCATTGTTTCAAAATGGGATATGTATAATATAAAATTAATAATCTATGCAAAAACATCTAATAAAAAATATGAAGATATAAAAGAGTTTATTATCAAATCAAAAAATATTTCTGATATTATAATTAAAGATTCACTTAGTCAAAATTCATTTTATGATACAACGAACGAACTTTCATTAAAAACACCTTATAAAAAATTAATGATAATGATAAATGAAATTTATAAAAAGACAGGAAATATTGATGATACACAAGATATTATAGATAAATATTTCTTTACCGAATTCAGCAAAATTGTACCATTATTAGGAAGAGAGAGCAAAGAATCTGCAAAGATAATAAGTTTTGATATTGAAATTAGAAATGTGCTTATGCTCATAAGAGCTAAAATATATAATTTAGATGAATCTAAGCTCAAAGAGCTACTTATACCAAATAGCACTACAAGCATCAGTAAACTTATTACTATTTATTCAGAATCAAAAAATTTAAAAGAACTTACTGAAAGAATAGAATCCTTTAATTTAACGGAAGTTTACAACAAATATGAAAAACCCTCTTTGCTTGATTTTGAAATTGAAATGAAAAAAACATTCTTTAGAAAAATAAATTCTTTAATGACACGAAGCGTGTTGTCGATAGGTGCTATTATAGGATTTTATTATTTGAAAGAACGTGAAATATTGATTTTGCGCACTCTCATAAAAAGTAAAAATTATAATTTAAAGAGTAATGAAATAAAAGAGATGATTGAATGGTAGATGAATCTATTAAAAAAGATGAAAAAAATAATAATTATAAAATAGCTGTATTTGGCAGTAGTTTATTGCTGAAAGGTGCTAAATTGATAGGAATAAAGTATGTTTACATAGACAATGGAAATGAGAATGATATAGAAAAACAAATCAATGAATTATTTAAAATGGACAGTATAGGAATTGTAATAATCAATGAGAGCACTGTATCAAAGATAAAAAATAATAAATTACTTGCAGCAATGGAAAGTAGCCTTAAGCCAATATTTATAGAAGTCCCAAATTATAATGAGCCAGAGCTTTATACTGATATGCTTAGAAGGCTTATTATAAGAGCCGTAGGGCTTGATATAAGCAAAAAGTAGTATTTAATTTAGTTTAATTAATATTAATATCACTAAAAATGAAACAAATTATAGGTGAAAAAATGGGTTCAATAATAAAAATTGCAGGACCTTTAGTCATTACAAATAATATGAGAGGTTCAAAAATGTATGATGTTGTAAGAGTTGGTAAAGAAGGATTAATTGGAGAAATAATTCAATTGAAAAATGACAATGCTGTAATACAGGTTTATGAAGATACAAGCGGTATAAAACCTGGAGAAAAAGTAGAAAATACTAATTTACCATTATCTGTAGAACTTGGACCTGGATTAATAGCAAACATTTATGATGGAATACAGAGGCCTTTGAACTTGATTGCCGCTAAAAGTGGCTCATTTATAAGTAGAGGTATTAATATTTCACCAATTGATAAAAAAAAGAAATGGAAATTTTATAGTATGCCAAACATCAAAAAAAATACAATTGTAAAAGAAGGTAATATCTTAGGATTTGTTGAAGAAACAGCGCTTGTAAAACATTATATTTTAGTACCTTATGGTTATAATGGAAGAATTAAAATGATAAAAGAACAGGGAAACTTTTCAGTATTGGATGTAATATGTGAAATTGAACAGGAAGGAAAAATAAAGGAAATAACAATGCTGCAAAAGCGCATGGTTAGAGTTGCTGGAAAATATGAACTAAGATTTGCACCTAATGTACCATTAGTAACAGGTCAAAGAGTTATAGATATGTTTTTTCCAGTTGCAAAAGGCGGAGCTGCAGCAATACCAGGCCCATTTGGATCAGGAAAAACTGTTGTATCACACCAACTTGCAAAATTTGCTGATGCCGATATAATTATTTATGTTGGATGTGGAGAGCGTGGAAATGAGATGACAGAAATATTAACAGAATTTCCAGAGCTCAAAGATCAAAAAAGTGGTAAACCCCTTATGGACAGAACAATATTAATTGCAAATACAAGCAATATGCCAGTAGCGGCAAGAGAAGCGAGCATATATACAGGAATAACAATAGCTGAATATTTTAGGGATATGGGTTATGATGTCGTGCTTATGGCAGATTCAACATCTAGATGGGCAGAAGCTATGCGCGAAATATCTGCAAGACTTGAAGAAATGCCAGGAGAAGAAGGTTATCCCGCTTACTTACCAAAACGATTAGCAGAATTTTATGAGAGGGCAGGGAGGGTAAAAACATTATCTGAAAATGAGGGCTCTATAACTATAGTAGGGGCAGTATCACCACCTGGTGGAGATATTTCAGAACCAGTGTCGCAAGGATCGTTGAGAGTTGTTAAAACATTTTGGGCACTTGATGCACAGCTTGCAGGCTCAAGACACTTTCCTGCAATTAACTGGTTAACAAGTTATTCCCTTTATAAAAGTTCATTAAATGAATGGTACAACAAAAATTTAGGTGAAGAATTTATTAAAGGAAGAGATGAAGCACTTGCTGTACTACAAAAGGAAGCAGAACTAAAAGATATTATAAGACTAGTTGGAGCTGATGCATTACCAGAGCATGAAAGAGTAATACTTGAAATAGGAAGAATGCTTAGAGAGAATTTTTTAAGGCAGAGCGCATTTGATGATATTGATGCATATACGAGCCTAAATAAGCAAAAAGGCATGCTTGATATTATATTATATTTTAAGAAAAAAGCTGAAGAATCACTTGAACAGGGTGTAGAGGCAAATATAATACTCAACATGAAAGTAAGAGGGCATATTTCAAGAATAAAAGAATTTCCAGAAGAGAAGTTTGATAATGAAAAAAATATTATAATAAAAGAGATAAATGAAGAGTTTGTTATTGTACATAACAAATAAAAAATTTGGTGATAATGTGAAATTTGAATTAGAATATAAAACAATAAGTTCTGTTGCAGGTCCTTTGATTATTGTGGATAAAATATTTAATGCTGCATATAATGAGATTGTAAGAATTAATATGTCAGATGGTGAATCAAAATTAGGACAGGTAATTGAAAGCACATCAAACTACGCTGTTGTACAGGTATTTGGTCAAACACATGGAATAGATGTTGATAAAACTTCTGTCAGATTTTTAGGCGATACATTTAGAATAGGGGTATCAGACAGCATGTTAGGTAGAATATTTAATGGTCAAGGAAAGCCACGTGATATAAAAGCAGATATAGTAGCAGATGAAAAATTTGATATAAATGGATATCCATTAAACCCAGTGTCAAGAGCAATGCCATCAGACTTTATAGAAACTGGAATATCTGCAATAGATGGATTAATGACGCTTGTAAGAGGACAAAAGCTTCCTGTATTTTCAGGCTCTGGTTTAACACATAATCAACTAGCTGCACAAATAACAAAACAGGCAAAAGTAAAAGGAAAAAATGAAAATTTTGCAGTTGTATTTGCAGGAATAGGCATAACACATGATGATGCAGACTTCTTTATAGAAAGTTTTAGAAAGACAGGTGCATTGAAAAGAACCGTCGCATTTATAAATCTCGCAGATGATCCAAGTATAGAAAGAATATTAACACCAAGGCTTGCACTCACCACTGCGGAGTATCTTGCTTATAAAAGAGATATGCATGTGCTTGTTATATTAACAGATATGACAAACTACTGTGAGGCGTTAAGAGAGCTCTCAAGTGCTAGGGAAGAGGTTCCTGGAAGGCGTGGCTATCCTGGCTATATGTATACAGACCTTGCAAGTATATATGAACGTGCTGGCTTGATAAAAGGCAAGAAAGGGAGCATAACTCAATTAAATATATTAACAATGCCAAGCGATGACATAACACATCCAATACCAGACTTAACAGGTTACATTACAGAAGGCAATATATATTTAAGTAGGGATCTTGCAAACAAAAATATATACCCGTCAATAAATCCTCTGAATTCACTTTCAAGGCTTATGAATGAGGGCATTGGGAGTGGTAAAACAAGAGAATATCATAGAAATGTTGCAGATCAATTATATGGATTTTATGCAAATGCTGAAGAAACTAGAAGTTTAAGTGCTATTGTAGGCACTGAAGCACTTACACCACTTGACAAAAAATATCTTAAGTTTGGAGACGAATTTGAAAAGCGTTTTCTATCACAGAATATAAATGAAGAAAGAAGTATAGAAAAAACCCTTGAAATAGGTTGGGATCTTCTTTCAGAATTTGAATCTGATGAGCTAATAAGAATAAAAAGTGATTATATCAAGAAGTATTATAAACAAAAAAAGGAATGAATAAATGATAATTAATCCAACAAGAATAAATTTGATTAATACAAAAAAGAGCATTACACTTGCAAAGAAGGGACATTCGCTGCTTAAACGAAAGAGAGAAGTACTTGTTTTAGAATTTCTTAAACTCATAAATGAATCAACCCGAGATCGTAATTATCTTTATCCAAAACTTCAAGAAACATATAAAAAAGTTGCAATTGCTTCATCATATGTTGGAGATTTTGAATTAGAGAGAGTTTCTAACTATATAAAAGAACCGAAACCAGTAAAAATAACAGAAAAGAATATAATGGGTGTAAGAATACCTGAGATAGAAAGAAGCAGTGAAAACTTAAGCATTTTTGAAAGAGGATATAGCTTAATGACCACAGACGTAAGCATTGATGATGTTAATGAATCATTCAATGAAGTCCTTAATATTATAATAGAAGTTGCAAAAAGAGAACAGAGCTTAAAAAGAATTGTTCTTGAGATAGAAAAAGTGAAAAGAAGAGTAAATGCTTTAGAATATATTTTACTGCCAGATCTTAACAAAAAATCAAGATATATTGTATTGAGATTGGATGAAATAGACAGAGATGCATTTTCAGCATTAAAACATGTAAAAAAAAGAATTCAGAAAGCTTCAGATAATTTATCTCAATGATAGCTGGGAGAGGGAATTGAACCCCCCTACGCCGCTCTGCAGGCGGCTGCATAGCCGATCTGCCATCCCAGCATATTTAATATATTTTAATTTATTTACTTATATTATATATTTTAATTATATTATATATTAATGAATCGAGATATATATTTAGCATATTTATATAATTTGTTATTTTAAATCTTTGTATGTAATGTTTTTATATATTAAAACAGTATAAAATATATTTATATCTTTTATTTTTGTAATTATTTTATTATTAATACTGCAGTTTTATTATATAGATATGACAATACATATAGATTGATGCGCTTGGTATGCTTAATATAAGGCAATTAATAATTTTATATAAAGTTATAGATTTTAAAGATTTAAATAAATTAGATTTTTATATACAAAATGTATTTTGTGGTGTAGTATTTTGGATAATTTGGAACATAAAATAGTTAAAAAGTTATTATTTAAATTAGTAAGCAAACATATTGGAGGTATGACATTAGCGACGTTGCTAACTAATCTAAGAGAAAATGAAAAGAATAAAACACATACAACAATAACTTTTTTGAATGAAGATCCAACCAAAGCCAGATATAATGTCATTACATATACACAACTCATAAAGCAAATATCAAGATTAAATATGAATGCAGATATATCATTAAGGCTGAGCCAAATAGGTTATGGATTGAATAACACGCTCTTTGAATCATATTTTACCGATATAGTTAGGACAGCAGCCAATAATAATATAAAATGCTGGATAGAAGCTGAATCAGATATTGATACCCAAACACAACTTAGTTTTTATAGAAAATATGCAAAAAAATATAGGAATTTAGGCATTGAAATTTCATTAAACTATCCTTTAGAAGTAGGTGCAATAAAAAAATATATAAGAAGCAAAGATAATATAAAATTAACTTCTTACTTTATTAAATTAGACAAAAGCAAACAATCTAAAAAAGTAAAAAATGTAGATGATAATAATAATAAAAATAATGTAATAAATACAACCAATGAGGATAATTATGATGGCAAATACCTATTAGAAAGGTATATATCCGATGCCGCAAAATTGTTACAAACTGGTGCTAATATATTTATATTGGAATCTGATGAAAAGGTTATAGAAAAAATTATAAGATTTGGAAAGGAATATAAAAAGAATATAATGTTTGAATTACCATTAGGAAGCGGTAAAAAATGGATTTCAAAATTTGTAAAAATGAAGATAAATCTAAGCATTTATACACCTTATGGAAAAGATTGGGTTCATTATGTAACCAATAGACTTACATATGGACATCACAAAGTTAGCAGCATTACAGCAAAATTTTTAGAACTAAACAGTTATAAAGAAAACAATAAAATAGGTAAAAAAGAAAATTATAAAAAATAAAAATAGTTGTGGTGAAAAAAATGGTAATAAGAAAACACAAAGATCCGCCGCTCAAAAATAAACAGAAAATTCAAGATAATACAAAAAATAAAATATATTTAGTAACTGGATCAAGCAGCGGAATTGGTGTTGAAATAATAAAGTTATTAACCAAAAATAAAGATAACGTTATAAGAGCACTGTTGCGTGCACACCCAAACAATAGTGAAAGCTGGAAAAAATTGCCCAGTGGTGCAATACCATATATAGCTGATCTTAGAATAACAAATGAAGATGAGAAGAGGTCATTAGAAGAGGCATGCAAAGATGTAGATGTAATTATACACTTGGCATCAATAAAACAAAGCCACAAAATAAATTATGAAGATTATATAGATGTCAATGTTTTAGGTACAGAAAAACTGCTAAAAACATGGCTTGAAGTAAATAAAAATTCAAATAAAACACTAAAAATTTTATATATGAGCAGCACTGCGGTTTATGGAAATAAAAGGAAAAATATAATATTGACAGAAGAAGCAGAATTAAAGCCTTCAAATAATTATGGCGCATCTAAGATGATGGGTGAAGAGGTAATTAGAGCTTATTCTATTTCAAATAAAATTAAATATACAATATTAAGATGTTCAAATATATATGGTCCACATTATGAGGAATCATTTTTTAAGATTTTTAAACTCCTTGTTGAAGGCAAAATGAGATATATAGGTTCTGGTGAAAATCATTTGACATTAGTGCATGTATATGATGTAGCTGATGCAATAAAACTAGCTATTGATAAAAGCATTTCAGATAACAAAACTTATAACCTTAGTGATGGAAATGCATATACACAAAGAATGCTTTTACATAAAGCAGCCAAATTGCTAAACACTGAACCACCAAAAAAATCAATAAATTTATCAGTAGCAAAAATGATGGCTTCAATACTTAATATAGATAAAGAAGAATTAAATTTTCTTGCAAGTGAAAGACTTATAGATATTACAAAAATAAAAGAAGATTTACATTTTACTCCAAAAGTTAATCTCGATGATGGAGCAAAAGAAATGATAGATGAATTTTTGAAAAAGAATAAAAAGTATATAAGATGATTTTGATGAAAATTGGAAAAGTAGAATTGTATATAAATGAATTACTCGAAAAAAAGGGTGCTATATTGTTTAGTCTTATTGATCCTTTGGACTATGAAAGTAATGATGCTGCTATAAAAACCGCAAAGAATGTTTCTGAAGGAGGTACAGATATAGTGCTTTTAGGTGGCAGCATAGGCGTTCAAGGTGAACTCCTTGACAATGTTGCAAAAATGATTAGAGAAAATATTGATGTTCCATTAATTTTATTTCCTGGCAACATTGCTACAATAACTAAATATGCAGATGCGATATATTTTATGTCACTACTGAATTCAAGAAATCCCTATTGGATTACCCAAGCACAAATACTTGCTGCACCTGCAATAAAAAGTATAAATATTGAACCCCTACCACTAGGATATATTTTAATTAGCCCAGGAGGAACGGCGGGATGGGTAGGTGACGTTAATTTAGTACCAAGGGAAAAACCAAAAATTGCTGCCGCACTTGCACTTGCAGGTGAATTTTTAGGAAATAGATTTATTCTTACAGATACGGGCTCAAATCCCAGCTTACAAGGATATGGTCCAATACCGATTGAAATGATTAGATCTGTAAAGAACGCCATTAGTGTACCTTATATTGTTGGTGGTGGAATCAACAATGTTGATGATTTAAGAACAATTTATAGAAGTGGAGCGGACATTGTGCAAATTGGCACCGCATATGAAGATTCTAGCAGTGTGTTAAAGACAGTACAGGCATTTGCAAAGGTCGTCAAAGAAGAAGGTGCCAAAAAACTTGAAAAGCTACAATAATGGTTATAACACATGAGAACAATAACAAATTTAGAGATTTCATTACTTGCAAATGAATTAAATAATGAATTTAAAGATTCATTTATTGAAAAATTTTATGAGATTCATGATAACTTCTTTTTGATAAAAACTAGTAAGGAACATAAAAAATATTTCTTACAAATTATATTATGCCATACTATAAATAAGACTAATTATATACCAGGTGAAAATAATACACCAACAAATTTTTCATTGGCAGTTAGAAAAAGGATAGTAGGATTTAAAATTGGAAGTGTAATGCAATACAATGACGACAGAATAATTCTTATAAAATTAAATAAACATGAATTGGTATTATTTTTAATAATTGAGATGTTTGGTAAGGGAAATTTTATTATAACTGATGAATCATTTAAAATAATGCTTGCTTATAATTATCATACTTTTAAAGATAGAAGTATAGAAGTTGAAAGTATATATAAACCACCACAACAGATTCAAAAAATACAACAATATAATAAAAATAATAGCAGCAATGACAATAATGGAGAAGTAAGAGAATCACCACCCACTACACAAACAATAAAGGCAAATAAATATTTTATATATAGAGATGAGAATGATAAAGTTATTCATTATAGCATAAATGAAGATCCAAAATTTAATAATTATAAAAAGAATGAATTAACAAGTTTGCAGGAAGCGCTTGATTTATTTTATCATAATAATACAACAATAAAAGAAGAAAAAAGCGAGTTTGATAAAAAAATTGAAGAATTGAACTCTAGTATAAAAAAACAGGAAATGTTGATTAAAGAATTAAATAAAGAAAGGGAAAATAATCTTATAATAGGCAGTATCATAATGAATAATATGTACATAATAAATCAAATTATTGAAGAGTTAAAAAACAATAAGAAGATAAATAAGGAAGAGTTAAACAAAAAAATTGAAGGAATAAAGGTATTAAATATAGATTTAAAGAACAAAACAGTATTAATAGATATATAATTTATATAATAAAGCTTTGCTGATAAAAATGAAAATTGTATTTTTAGGAACATCCGGCTCAACACCAACAAAACAACGAAATTTACCGAGTGTTGCATTAGAATATAATGGAGAAATTTTATTATTTGACTGTGGAGAAGGCACTCAAAGGCAGGTTATGCAGAATTCATTAAATATATCAAAAATAAATAAAATTTTTATAAGTCATATGCACGGTGATCATGTTATAGGAGTTGCTGGCCTTATAAGAACATTTGCATTAAATAACAGAGAAAAGCCCTTATATATATTTGTACCTGAAGGAGAAGAGAAAAAGATAAATGCACTTTTAACTTTTGATAAAATAAAATTTGATTATCCTATAATAGTAAAAGAGGCTAAAACTGGGGTAATTGATAAAAATAAAGATTATATTATAAAGGCATTTAGACTTAAGCACAGTGTACCGACTTGTGGCTTTATATTTAAAGAATTAAATAGATTAAGATTTTATAAAAATAAATGCATGAGTTATGGAATAAAAGGCACAATGTTTGCAGAACTTAAAGAAAAAGGTTTTATAAATATAAACAAAAATATAAAAAATAAAAATAAAGGTAAAAGAATTAATTTAAAAGATGTTACATATGAAGTGAAAGGCAAAATGATTGTTTATGCAACAGATACTAGGCCTTTTATAAATACAGTAACCGCAGCGAAAAATGCAGATTTGTTGATACATGAATCGACTTATGCAAATGATAATGAGAATTTAGCAAAAGAAAGAATGCATTCAACCGCTTTGGAAGCAGCTTTAATTGCAAAAAAAGCAAATTGCAAAAAGCTTGCTTTGCTCCATATAAGTTCTAGATATCATTCAATTGATACGATGAAAAAAGAAGCAAAGAAAATATTTAAAAATACTATCATACCAAATGATGGTGACATATTAGAAATTTAGGGGCTCGTAGTCGAATGGTAAGACGTCACGTTGACAACGTGAAGATCCGGAGTCCGATTCTCCGCGGGCCCATTTTCAGTTTATTCGTAGGGCAAGAATACCACGACTTTTAAGTCGTGGATGAATTGCGCAGTGTAATACGATAAATATTACTTTTTTTCTGTTAATATTCTGTTAATGACAGTGGCGCAAATTTTTTTGCGCCTGATTACTGTCAGATACGTGATAACATGAATAGCGTAGCGAATGCAAAATATAAAAACACAATGGTCGACACTGTTGGTCATCAGTACAACTTCCAACATATTGTACTGGTTACAAAATACAGGTATAGAATGTTTAAGAACCCAAAGGCTGTTGAGATAATATGGAATGCACTTTATGACACTGTGGAAAGGCTGCATTATTGCAGTTTACTCTTCAAGAAAGCTTTCACTTCAGGATAAAGTTGCTCTATCATTTCCACACGCCCAGGGTGCCCAAAGTTGTGTGTAACTAATCGTATTTTTGGCAAAATTTTAAGCATCTGCTGCGTATGGCGTATTGAGACAATTCTGTCTTCTGGATCATGAAATACTAAAATTGGTTGGGTCAAGCTCTTTATGTAATTTGATGGATTTATCTCTTTTATACTACTTAGTGACTTTTGAATATTTTCAAAATCAAATCTATAGAGGTTTCTGTACGCACGTTTCAGAAATTTCGTTAAAAATAGTAGATCCTGTTCGTCGCCAAGTTCGTTGTGCTTTGCGAAATCCCAGACAGGAGCAAATAGTATTACACATGACAGATCATCTCTTTTTGATGCTAAACCACAGGCAATTGCACCACTAAAACTACTTCCCATAAGTATTTTCTTTTTTATCTTGAAGTTAAGATCTTTTTCATCCCAGAGGCTCTTTACACTACCTCTATTTAGAGAATCAATAAAGGTAGATAAGTCCGTAACTATGTTTGTTTCTAAAAACTTTCCGTCGCTTTGGTACGTGCCTCTATATTTTGGACAAAATATGTGATATCCTTTGCTATAAAGAAATCTGAGTATTTCATCAGAGGAATTTGAACTCGGAAGTCCAGGCAACATTATTATAGTATCGGCCGGTTCTTTCTGAAGTAGGAATTCAAAAAAGATGTCTCCATAATAAGCTTTCAATATAGGTTCTTCCATATTATCATAGTTATATAAGAATAAATTAATTACTTATGTCTATTAATTCTTAAATACACATATACTTTGAATTGTACCAACTATTTAATGCAATAACATCATTTATTGTTGGGAAGTTTGATGGTAAAAATAAAAAAACACATTTTATATATTTAAAAAGCAAAAAAATAATAAAGTATATATAATAAATAATTATGATAAATATGCAAACTATTTGTATATCACTTGGAGGAAGCGTAGTATCAAATAATAAAGGGCTTAATATTGAATATATTAAGGGATTTAGAAAAATAATAGAAAAATACAAAAAAATAAAGTTTGTTATA
>JAJZYD010000010.1 GCA_021806095.1 Microcaldota archaeon | reverse complement strand
ACTGTCATTAACAGAATATTAACAGAAAAAAAGTAATATTTATTGTATTACACTGCGCAATTCATCCACGACTTAAAAGTCGTGGTATTCTTGCCCTACAAATAAATCTTTAAATTTTCTAATTAAAAATTTCAAAAAATATAAGTTTAAAAAATTAGAATTTATAAACACAATGACTTACGCTTTGATATTTTGAATCATGGTACTATAGAAGCGGAAAAATAAATATTATTTGTTCTGCCTTTTTGATGCAAATAATGTCGATTCTAATAAAGAATTAAAAGTTCCTGCATCAGACCAAAAACCTTCTATGAATACAGCTTTTAATCTTCCTTGTTTTATATACCAATTATTAACATCTGTTATCTCCAATTCACCTCTTTGGCTAGGCTTAAGTGTCTTAATAAAATTAAAAACATCACTAGGATAAATATATAAGCCAGTAACTGCGAATTTTGATGGTGGGTTTTTTGGCTTTTCTAAAATCTCAATAACATTCCCTTCATTGCTTAATTTTGCTACACCAAAACGTTCTGGATTTTCAATCTCTTTTAAATAAATATATGCATTATCATCTGAAAATATATTTAATGGTGCTTCCACTTTTTCAAAAATATTATCACCCAATATGACTGCAATCTTTTCATCATTTTTTACGAATTCTTCTGCTTGAAGGAGTGCATGCGCTATACCTTTGGATCCATCTTGAATTTTATAAGTCAATTTTACTTCAAATTCTAATCCACTACCAAGTAAACGAACAAAATCATCAATATGTTCTCCACCACTAACTATACAAATGTCATTTATACCCATACTTTTTAATGTTCCTAAGGGATAAAATATCATTGGTTTGTTGTACACTGGCAAAAGGTGCTTATTAGTAATCTTTGTAAGTGGATAAAGTCTAGAACCTGTACCTCCAGCTAGTATAATTCCCTTTTTTTTCTCGTTCATATAACCATCTTTTTATTATAATAATCTAGATTTTTAAGATAATGATTTATAGTAAGCCTTAATCCCTCATCAAATGTTATCTTAGACCTCCAATCTAATTCCCTGATTATTTTCCTTGCATCTATCACATATCTTACATCATGACCAGGTCTATCGTTTACGAAATCAATAAGTTTCTCACTTTTATTCAGTTCCTTCAATATACTTTTTATTACATCAATATTACGCTTCTCATTATTTGCTGATATTAAATATGTTTCGCCATATTCACCTTTTTTTAATATTATTTCTAATGCAGAACAATGATCTTCTACATATATCCAATCTCTTACTTGAAGACCATTGCCGTATACAGGTATTGGCATTTCTTTAATTGCATTTATTATAGTTTTTGGTATAAGTTTTTCAGGATGTTGGTTTGGACCATAATTATTGCTGCAGTTAGATATAGTTACAGGTAATTTATATGTATTGAAATATGCGTTTACTAAATGGTCTGCTGCTGCTTTTGTAGCTGAATATGGGTTTCTTGGATTATACTTACTTTTTTCATTAAATTTCAGTTTAGAATTAAGAGGTAATGAACCATATACTTCATCAGTAGATACTTGATGAAACCTAATTTCATATTTTCTTACTGCTTCGAGTAAGTTGTGTACGCCAATTATGTTTGATCTCACAAAATTTGATGAGTTAAGTATAGAATTATCAACATGAGATTCTGCTGCAAAATTTATTATAGCATCAACATCTTTTGAATATGTAAGTGCAGTTTTGGGATTTGAAATATCACCCTTAATAAATGTATAATTATATTTTTCTATTCCAACAAGATTTCGTTTGTCTGCAGCATATGTTACTTTATCTAAATTTATTATTGTATCTCTACTGTGCTTCTTGAACCAATATTTTATAAAGTTTGAACCTATAAAACCTAACCCACCAGTAACAAGTAATCTCATTTATAATCACTTTTGTAGCTGATTTTAAATATTTTAATTGCTTCTTCTAACCCTAATGCGTGCACTCCAGAGGCTTTTTCAGCTTTTGATATATTTAATGAAACTTTCTGTGGCCTCTTTGCAGGTTGATTAAGTTCTGCTGTTGTTATTGGTTCTATAAGTCTTTCATCAAGGTTAAATTCTTTTGCAAGCATCTTACTGAATTCAAACCTGCTGATATTATCTTTTCCAGATATATTAAATACACCAAAGCGATCTTTTTCATATAAATAAAGTAAAAATTCTCCGAGGTTGTCTACTAATGTTGGGTTACTATATTGATCAATTACAACTTTTATTTTATTTTTGAGTTTTAACTGTTGTATTACCCAACTTGGAAAAGATAATTTGCCAAATGAACTGCTAACTCCAAATAGTACAGCAGTTCTAACTATTATGTAATCCATATCAAGTGCTTCTATCACTTTTTCTGCAATGAACTTAGTTTTGCCATAATAATTTATTGGATGAGGTTTATCTTTTTCAGAATAAGTGGTTGTCTTGTAACCATCGTATACATAATCAGTAGAGATAAATATGTACTTGCATCCATTGACTTTACAAGCTTCTGCAACATTTTTTGTGCCTTCAACATTTATTTTCCACGCATCTTCATGATGCAATTCACAATAGTCAACATTACTTAAAGCATGTGCATCTATCACTAAATCGGGTTTTATATCATTCAGAAGTTTTGAAACATCATTTCTTTCAGTAACATCTAATCTTAATGTATTGATTAATTTTGGCTTATGAAAATTATATGTTCCATAAATTTCATATCGATCTTTGTTAGATTGATAGATCTTATTACCAAGAAGCCCGCTTACACCTATTAAAAGCAATTTTCTCATAATATAAACTTAAAATGATTAAATATTTAAATGTTTTTAACATATTAATATATTATGCCATTTGAATTTAAAAGATTAGAAATTCCAGATATTATTTTAATAATTCCTAAAGTTTTCACTGATGAGCGTGGATTCTTCATGGAAACATATAAAAAGGAAGATTTTGAAAAAGCAGGGATAACAACAGGAGAATTTATCCAACAAAATCATTCAAAGTCAATTAAAGGCACACTACGAGGTCTTCACTATCAAAAAGAGCCTTATGCCCAGGCAAAGCTTGTTAGGTGCATAAAAGGAGAGATATTTGATGTGGCTGTTGATATAAGAAAGAATTTGAGTACGTTTGGTAAGTATGTTTCAGCAATACTTTCAGAAGAAAACAAAAATATGATTTATATTCCAAGGGGTTTTGCACATGGCTTTGAAGTACTTACCACCGAAGCTGAAGTTATTTATAGTGTCGATAATGTTTATTCGAAGGAAAATGAATCGGGAATTATATGGAACGATGCGACTGTTAATATAAAATGGCCAATAAAAAATCCTCTACTCTCTATTAAAGATAGAAAATTCCCCAATTTATAAGGTTATATAATTTAATAAAATTGTAATAATTACATTTCAATTCCTTACGTTACAGTGTATTTATTAAATCTATTATTTCAGCTCTTGCAAAATATTTTGGTTTGTCTAAAATTTCTTGTATTATTTTTGGATGATTTATAACCTTTTGGCATTTGGGGAATTCTTTGCGATTGTCTTTAGCTTTGATTGATTCTATTTTACATAATTTTTTAAAAAATTCATCTGTGGATTTATATTTAATTTGGAGTTTAATTTTAGAAAAATAACTATTTTTAAATAACAGTTCATGCCTTTTAAATTTTAATATAGTATTGCGAGGGAATATCCTAGAATATCTATATATAGGGTAGGGGAGTAGATAAAGCGATATCTATTATAAATAGTGTAGAATCCATCACTAAATTTATGTTTAGTAATTATTGTATTAAGATGATGATAAATTAAACTTTCAATATAATTAAAATTAATTATAGGATTATTTAAAGCCCAGCCATCTCCTATACTGTGCGTTTCATTTGTTAATCTTGCTAATCTTAAACGAAATTGTTCACCAAATAAGTATCGGCCAAATAATTCATAGTAATATAATAAGTAGTTATCATAATTTGGATATCTTTCTAGAAAGATAGGAAATTCCCGGCCTATTTTCTGCAGATTCCTGTAAAGAGACCTTTTCAAAATACTGCCATTGATTCCCAAAAGCTCAAATATTTCATCTGAAGACATTGGAAGTATTTGATGTACTAATACTGCATTATCCATCCTATTGTTTAAGAGAAGTTTTGTTGCGCCGATGAAATTACATGTATTTCCTCCCATATCTCCAAAAATACCAGACATCATACCGAAATCCTTTTCTACTTTGTCTATTAAAATTATACTGCCTAGAGGCAATGTTGTGTTTGTTTTCATATGAATCAATAAAAATATGCAACACTGCCTTAAAAATTTTTTGAATAAAAAGAAAATTTAAATAATTAAAGTGGCGAGGTTAAGTTGCAAAGTAAATAATTTACATTAATAATTAAGAAGATAAAAATCTTTCAGGTAAAAAATTTACAGATTTTCTTAGAGAAGATGAGATAGAAAATGTTGATGTCTATTAAAAACCTAATACTCTCAGAATAGAATAAAAAATAACAATAAATAAGCAATTTATATAATATTTATAAATTGAGAAAATTTTTATAATATAATTTTCTTCCTTTTATAATTGCTTTGATACTTATTTTAAATCTATCAAAGGGTTTATCTTTGATTCTTAAATTAAGTAAACTCCTTTTCCTATTCTCTCCTTCTATTGTAAGGAAAGATCCAAGAATTATATTTATGAATATACCGATGAATCTTTGCCATAGTTTTAGATATTTATATGAAAAATATATATAATTTCTCATTCCTGTAAAAAATATTAAATTCCTAATATTTTCTTTTTTTGAATTTGTAGAAGTAAATCCTTCAAGATGAATTGCTTTAACTTTCCCATCATAAATAATCTTAAAATCATTTTGCTGTGTTCTTAAACAAAAATCAGTATCTTCATATCCCATAAAGAAATTTTCATCCAAAAAACCTATTTTAGCAAATATCTTAGCATTTATAAGAACCAGTGCGAAAGTAATTCCACTCATTTCTTCTGTTTTATTATATTGACCATAATCATCTTCACCTCTTCCTCTATTAGCATAAGCATAATTTACTGACACTATACCAGCGTGCTGTATCCTTCCAGTAGGATAAATTAGCTTGCAACCAATAAGACCTATTTTATAATCCGATTTTGCAACTTTTATTAGTTTATTGAGCCATAAGCCATCTATAATTTCTATATCATTATTTAACAACAATATATAATCAGGCTTGTATTTTTGCATTGCATACTTTATCGCTTTATTGTTGTTTTTCGAAAAGCCGCCGTTTGAATCGTTTATTACTATGTCGACATAAGGAAAGTTTTTCTTAACATATTTAACACTATTATCTGTTGATTTATCATCGGCCATTACAATTTTATAATTTTTATATTCAGTTCTTTCTAAACTTGAGAAAACACTCCATAAAATGTTGTGCCTTTTGTAAAAGTATGATGATCCATTGTAATTTGAAACTATGATAGCAACTAATGGATCTTTTTTAGTTTTCATTTTAACACTTTTTATAAACTTCTAAAGTTTCTCTTGCACATTTCTCCCAAGTAAAACTCCTTGCATACTCCATTGCTTCTTTCCTCAACTTTTCATTATATCCATTTTCCTTCAAATTCTCTATAATCTGCGCCATATGCTCCAGACTCTCTGCTTCGAAGCAGTATTTCCTTACTTCTTTTGGAATCTTTCCGTATTTATATATTATCACTGGAAGTCCACGCGCCTGTGCTTCTAAAATTGGTAAACCAAAACCTTCGTATAATGATGGAAAAACAAAAACATCAAAAGAATCATATGTCTCTATGATTTTCTCTTCAAGTGCAAATCCTTTAAAGATGATATTTTTTGCTGCATCAGTCTCAAAATTTTCATACCAGTATGCTTTATTTCCATATACATTAAATTCAATTTTTTTATTTCTAGTTAATAATTTTGCAGTATCTAATATAAACCTTATATTCTTGTTAGGTCCAAATGCTCCAAGATATCCTATAATATATTTATCATTCTTAATTATTTGCTTACTCTTTAAATATATAAATTTTTTATCTAAACCTAAATTTGTTATTGCAACTTTTTTCTTATTAAATCCAAGCTTAATTACTTCTTCTTTTGTTTGTGAAGAGTTTGTTATTATAAAATCTGCATTCTTAAGTGTATAATTCAAACCTCTTTTAACTACTAATACTTTCCATAATTTATTTTTTAAACTATTTGGGTAAATCTGCTGTGTGTCATGTACAGTTACTACATATTTGAGGTTTCTAATATTATATGTTGGAATAAAACCAATAGGATTGTGAAGAATATCAAAGTTTTCGAAATTAGAAAAAAAAGATTTTAATTCTAATGAAAGCCCTTCACCAATAAGTGGCAATCCAGTATATGATATTTTTTTTATATTAAATCCTAAATTATTGCTCTTATTTAATTGTTCAAGAGATTTATATAACATTGTCACATAGCGCGGAATACCCTGCCCCATTTCTTCAAAACGCTTAATTGATATATAAGCTACTTTCAAATCTTAACACCTTTTTCTATTTTTGTAATTGTTCCCTTAATTATTTTATCTTTATTAAAACTTGTTGCTATATTATAAAATCTTTTTGAAAGTATAATCTTTTGATTTTGGCTTAAATTAAAATATTCATTGGTCTTATTTACTAAATCATTTTCATTAAGTTTACTGATCATATTTTTATCAATTTTCTCTATAACCTCTTTTACTCCAGTAGCATCTGACACTATTACAGGCAATCCACACTGCATTACTTCAAGTATACTTACTGGGAATGTATCACCTCTTCCCATATGAATATACAATGAAGATTCTTTTATTACCTTTACTAAATCTTTTACATAACCAAGGCAATGCACACCTTCATAATTACAATCTACATACTTCTTTAAATCAGGCATATTTCCTACAATGTTCAATTCTGCATCAGGAAACTTCTTCTTTATAATTTTAAATGCTTCAAAAACTATGTCAATACCCTTGTAATAAGCACTATGAGTACCAATAGTTAATATTTTATGCGCGTTTATATTTGGAATAATATTCTTCTTTTTCATAATTTCTATTTCCATTTCTTGTTTTACAAAAGGATAAATGACAATGCTTTTTGCATTTGGTATAATTTCTTTTAGCAAATCATCCTCCATTTTGCTCACACATACAAAAGAGTCAACTTCCTTTAATAATGTTATTGCAAACCTTTTTCTTATTCCTTTTATTAGTCCTGTTTTGATATAATACAGCAATGGACTTGCAAGTATATTAACTATCTTGGCATCTTTTCTTATTAATCCTAACTTTTTTGCCAGAACAGGTATTATGTAAGTACCTTCGCAGAAGTATATATCATAATTTTTAGGCAGTGTAAAGACTGCTTTCAAAATACTCAATCCACCTGTTATTATGTTGCTCTTTTCAGATCTTAATTTTGGAGCAGGATAGAAATCTGCATGTAATTCTTTTGCTAGTGCTGCATGAAAATAGTGTGGATCATAATAAAGAAATAATATTTTTCCTTTTTTGCTTTTGGTAAAGTCTGTTTTCATATGTATACTACCTATGCTCTTGATTGATGTTTATTAATTTATATAATAAGTGCCTAAATAAATGATTTATTGACAGAAAACTATATAATCCTTTAGAATTCTATATAAAATTCCTATTCTATTCTATCTGCACAATTAATAATTAATATATAATATTAAATTATCTGAAAAATTTATAAATGAATATTTCATTTTTTAATTATAATTTATAACTATAATTTATTGACTATAATTCAACCAATTTATAAACTATAAATTAAGGAAATCAAGGTAAGGAATCAGATACTTTGAATTATTGATTTCTTTCAAAGATTCTTTTGCTTTTTCTAAATATTCGTTGTTCTTATCTATTGCGGATTTGATAGGATTGCTTTCATTCAATGAGTATGATGCAACGATATTGGGCCTAAAATTCTTTATATCATTTCCTGTGTTCTTTAAATTATCCATCTTAAGATAGTTCAATATATCATCTCTTATTTGAAATGATATTCCAAGATTCAAACCAAAATCCCTTAATTTTTCTGCCCTTGAATCATTTAAATATACCGCTGGAATCTGTGCAGCTGTTGCTATCAACACTCCTGTCTTGAATTCTGCAATTTCCAAATACTCATCAAGGCTTAATATCTTCCTTTGCTCTTGCGCAAGGCTGTCAAGGAGCTCGCCTTTGCACATGTCAAGAGATGCTCTTGAAGTCACATCAAGGACTCTGCTCCCATACCTGCTTACTGTATTGACGGCGATTGCAATAAGTGCATCTCCTGCAATTATGGCAGTATTATCACCATACTTTGCATTGACTGTTTCTAAATTTCTTCTTCTTGTATCTTTGTCTATGATATCATCATGCATTAAAGATGACATATGAAGCATTTCTATAGATGCCGCTAAATCCATCATAGAATTTGGATCAACACCTATTATAAGAGATGATGTCAGCATAATTGCAGGCCTTATAAGTTTGCCTGGTCTATTTACAAAATGCATTACAGGATTATACAATGGATGATTTTTTAGAGAATGTTCACATATTTCATTTATTCTTCTTTTTACATCTTCTAATGGCAGTAGTATTTCTTTAGGTATCTCAATGCTCTGTTTTGCATTGATTATATTGTTTTCTTCTCTTTTATTCATCTCAATACACTTGATCAAACTACATCTATGGCTGCAAGCAGTATCGGAAGGATTATTGTTGCATCTCCATCGATTGTTGTATATTTTGCCTTTTCCTTTACTTTTCCCCATGAAACTGCCTCGGTCATTCTTGCCCCTGACAAGCTTCCATCATATTGTGATGCAGTTGTAATATATACAGCATAATCAAGGCCTCCTTTGAACTGATTCCACCATATAACATGGTGTTTGCTTATTCCTCCCCCTATCATCAGCGCTCCTGTAACCTTATTGTCAAAAGGAATATTGCTTAATTGAAGTTCATCTTTTATAAGATTCAATTTGAATTTATGATCTTGGGCAAATATTGCAAGTTGCGTTCCAAATGCGCCATCAAGAATACCTGGTGAGTAGACAGGAACATTGTTCAGATATGCCTGCCTTAAAATTGATCCTTCATCCTTCATCCTTTTGCCGAATTCATATGCAAGCTCGCTTGCACTATATTCCTCTTTATAATCCTTTGACTTGTAAATTTCATTCATTATCTCATTGAATGAATCCTCAACTTTCAATCCATATTCATCCTTTTCTATAAATATGTTGCCTAATCTGTATATACCCTTCTTATGCATCAGTGCATCATCAACATTAAATGTACCTTTATTGTAAACGCCGCCAAATGCTCTTGCAATATCATGGTCAAATGTTCCGCCGGTTGTTATTATTGCATCAAAATATTTGACACTGCTTGCAAGTACTCCTCTTAATCCTGTTGCAACAATATCTGCGGGAAATGAAAGGAAATTGAATGATTTTTTGTCATTAAGCATTGTTTTAAGCACTTCAGCACCATATACAAAATTTGCTCCAGCAAATCCTCCTATATCATGCATTGCCTCAATAAGTTCACTAACTTTCATCCCTTTTTTTAGTTTAATATCTTTAACTTTAGATTCTAAAATATCTTCTATCTTCATCTTATCACTAAATATTCAGATTATTTTTTGTTATTATTCTTTTATTATTATTATTATTATTATTATTATTATTTTGTTTTTTAATTTATATTTTATTTATTAATTATAAATAATTATTATAAATAATAATAATAATTATTATAAATAATTATATAATGCTAATTATAATGCTATGTTCATTTTTATTTTTTTTCTTTTTTATTATTATTTTTGTATAAACATATACGCTCTTTAATATTTATGTTTGTATATTTATAATTGTTATAAACAAATACCTTTTTATCTTTTTGTAACTATAATAAAATAAAATTTTATGTTTGATATAAATCTAGAATATTAAAATAATAAAATAAAGGTAATATTATGGTAGAGAAACTTAGTCCTGATGATGAAGAGATTTTAAGATTTATTGAAAGCGCTAAACCAAAGATCTATGTTATAGGAACTGGTGGAAGCGGAAGTAATACAATAACAAGGCTTGCTAGTATAGGGGTGCAAGGTGCAACATTGATTGCAATGAATACAGATGCCCCTCATTTAGTCAAAACAAAGGCAGAGAAAAAGGTACTTCTTGGAAAAAAGATAACAAAAGGTCTTGGAGCAGGGAGTGATATAAGGATAGGAGAAGAGGCTGCGGTAGAGAGCAAGGATGAGATAAAACATGTGATAAGTGATGCTAATTTGGTATTTATAACATGCGGGCTTGGTGGAGGCACAGGTACAGGCTCAATAAGCACAATAGCACAGCAGACTAAAGATGTTGGAGCATTAACTGTTGCAATAGTAACGCTTCCATTCTCAAGTGAAGGAAAAACAAGGATGAAGAATGCGCTTGAAGGATTGACAAAATTGAAGAAGATTGTTGATACAACAATAATCATACACAATGACAAGCTTCTATCTGTTGCTCCTGATCTGCCATTGAATATGGCATTTAGGGTTTCTGATGAGGTTTTGGCAAGTGCGACCAAGGGGATAGTTGAGATGGTTACAAAGCCAGGCATGGTCAACATAGACTTTGCAGACTTGAAGAGCGTGCTGAAGGATGGAGGCTATGCAGTAATAGGCTCAGGAGAAGGCGTCGCAACGCAGAATGGTGCAAGTAGGGCAATAGTTGCGCTTGAGAATGCTATAAAGAGCCCAATGCTTGATGCAAACTTAAGCACCGCAAAGAAAGCTCTGGTTAATATTATAGGAGGTGAGAGCTTAACATTGAGAGAAGCAGAGTCAGTATTCCAAGAAGTTTCAAGCAGAATAAATAAAGATGCACTGCTTAAATGGGGTGCAAGGATAGACTCTGATATGCAGAAAGATTCACTTAAAGTAATGCTTGTAGTGAGCGGAGTTGAATTTTCAGAATATAGTGAAGGAAGTATAAGAAAAAGAATAGAAGAGATGTCAACGCTTGATTTAGATGAGGTATTTTTAGATAGTGCAAAAGAAGATAAATGAAAATATATTAATTTAAAATAAGATATTATTTATCTTTTATTCTATTTCTTAATTTTCTTATTCCTTGATTTTGCTTTTCAATTATATGTTGTATTTTTTCAAGCTTATCCATCAATTCTGACAATGCATTAATTCTTTTTGTATCATCTTTATTAATAAAAATATTAAAATTTATTGCGTTTGTTGTATCAATATTTTTCTTAAAACTATTGTTCATAACAATTGTTTTTGGAAAATTCGGATTATCATCTTTGGTTCCTGTTACTTTTTCTAATAATTTCAAAATATAATCATAGATACTTTTTTCATCTTCATTCTTTTTTGACTCAGTTACTATTATAGATATGCTGTAACAAACCGCTTTATCAGTTTTTTCAGTTTGCCTAATATCTACATGTAATTGTAATTTTTCTATATTTTTTATATATTCTTCATTAATAATAAGTTTATCGCTTTCCTTTTTCTCTTTTGGGTTAAATTTATTACTCAATTTTATTACCTACAAAACCAATTATTATACATGTATCAATAAATAAAAATAAAATCAATTGCCATTGTGATTTTTGAAGGATAAAATCACAAGAACATGAACTTCTTGTATTCCAGAAGCTGTCTTATATGCCATTTTGAATATTTTTGCTTTATTTATAAAATTATTTTCATTCATAATATCGACCAAAAATTTATATTATTTACATCATCTCAAACATGATTGGGATATAGTGCAGCCGGTTATAAACACGTGGTGGGTGTGGATTTTTGCCCTCTTTATTAAAAGAGCATATCCTGTTTAAAACCAAACCACACATATATCCTATAATACTTATAAAAATTGAGATATTTAAAGGAACTTAATTTTGGCAATTCATTTAAGAAAATCTGCGATTTTGTAATTATTCTACCTCCAGTCCACGAAATTATAATGGGTTTTAATATCAAGATTTCTAATCGGCAGCATGCCTTTAATAACAGTTTTTATTCTTGCGTGCTTCTCTATATAATTTTCTGTCTTGTAAAATTCTTTGTGTTTTTTTACCACATTATCAAATGCATCTTCATAAGAATCAAAAAGTCCAATTATAAAATTGCCGAAACTACCAGTTAATGGAGCCGCAACTTGAAATTTATTGAGCAGTGGAAACTCCTCATCTATCTTGAGCATATGATTGCGTTCCATATCCGCGCGCTCTCCAAAATTCTTGCTGAATGACAGCCAGTTTTCAAACATTGCAAGAATATATTGTTGTGGAGGATTCTGTACCGCTATAGTAAACCTTTTGATTATACCTTTCTTCACCAAAGATGATACTTTATATCGTATGCTACTCTCACCTAAACCTATTCTTCTTGCTATTTCTGTATAGTCCATTCTTGAATCCTTGGCAAGAAGGTTTATAATAGACAAATCCTTTTTGTCAATTATATCTAACTCCTTTACTGAAATATTTTCTCTTGGCATGTAACCAAATATGAAGTATGGCATGTTTGATGAACGTATTTCTCTGCTATAATCAGATAATTGTTGCATAAACTTGAATTCCCATAATAAATAGTTTATGGGATTATTGTCTTCTGCTATTACAATAAGATCAAACTGCCCTTCTGTCAAATAAGCAGTATTAATTTTGCTGTCTTCCTTAAAAATAGATTTAAGCCAATTTATATCAGGCTTTTTTGAAAAGCTGACTTCTAATATATGTTGCTGCACAAAACCCAGCTTTAGCATATCTAATTCTAATGTGAACCTGATATCAAACGTTTCCTTTAGTTTATTTATAATTTTCCCTGCAGTAACATGTGAGCAGTTCAATTGCTTAGCTAATGTGGATAAGCCTATCCTGGAATTTTCGCTAAGCGCTCTAAGAGTCAATTTATCTCTCTTGCTGAATAACATAATTATTAATAAAAAGGAATATTTATATTGTTTCAGTTTCGCAGAATTACGCAGCAAAATATTATTTTTAAAACAGTTTAATTATATTATACATCTAAATTTATTTGATTACAATGAAAATATTGCATAGGAATATATTGATATTGATTATAGCAGTAATTGAATCTGCACTTGTAACAATAGGCTTGGATATTGGAGGAAATAACATAGGCAGTATAGCATTTCTTTTTTATGCAAATATAATTGGAGCCGCAACAATGCTGCTATTCATATATATTACAAACAGAAATCATGACTTTATAAAGCTACTCAAAAATTATAAACAGTTCTCTTTTATATTTTTATTAGGCATTCTTGTTGCAGGATTCTCAGAATGGTTTCTTATAATTGGCACAATACAGGCAACTCCAAGTATAAGCAGTATAATTTACAGAACATATCCTTTAATGATCTTAGTGCTTACCCCTTTTATAATAAGGCAGAAAATAACATTCAAACAGATAGTAGCATTATTGCTCGCATTTTTCAGCGTTTATATAATATTGTCAAGAGGTACTATTTTACTGATTGACTTCTCAAAAATTTATACTATAACTCTTTTAACAATCTCTGCATTCTTGATCGCATTAACAACTTTGCTAATAAAAAAATATAATATTGATGCAATAATATTCATGGAAGTTTCTGCCATTGGCGGAATTATTTTCTTTCTTATTTTGGCAATTCTATTACATGTAAATTTAGCTGTCAGCTTATCGCAAAGCGCCGCCCTGTCGCTTATATTTATAGGATTTATAGAATTCGGAATTGGCGGTGCATTGTTTTATTATATTTATAAAATATTTAAGCCATCAACTGCTGGCATTGCAATGTTGTCAGTGCCATTTATAACTATTCTGCTTTCATTCCTAATAATAGGCACTCCAATAAAATTATATTATATCATGGCGGCATTGCCGATTCTTTTAAGCATCTTCATTCAAAGGGACAGTATGTTGACTGCACCGCTTTATAATATAAAAGCAAAGAAGAGCAATATACTCTCAAAAATGGTTATATATGATGTTACAGATGCAGTTGCAAACAATTATTTTTTGAAGGATAAATTAAAAGGGGGCAGAAAGGCACTGGCAATAAAACTCAAAGATTATAATTGCAATTATTGCTATGATTATAATGATTATAAATCAATTGAAAAATTATTTGAAGGCTTGGATTGCAAGATATTCACAAACATTCAAAATGAAAATATAAAAGATGATGAAATTGAGTTTTTGAACAAATTGTTGAAATTAGAAAAAAAAGACAATATATTAATAGCAGTTGGAAATGAAAATAATATAGAAGAGGCGTTTGAAAGATTGACAATAAATAAAAATATTTAATATATTATTTTTATACGCTATTGCATATGCAGCCAGTAATATAATACCGCAGTAACAGTTTTTGAATCTTTTATTTTATTATTTTTAATCATTTTGATAAGATTTTCTATTGGAACTAATTTTATTTCTATATCCTCATCTTTTTCTGGAGTGGCTTTTCCCTTTGTTAGACCTTTGGCAATATAATACTTAGATATTACATCGCTTGTTCCAATCCTAGGATAAGATTCAAACATTAATTTGATATTTTTTGCAGTATAGCCGGTTTCCTCTTTGAGTTCTCGCTTTGCTGCTGTTTTTGGATCTTCGCCGTTTTCGATATGTCCTGCGGGAAGTTCATATATATAGTTACCTATAGCTGGTCTATATTGTCTTTCTAAAATAATTTTATTATTTATAATAGGCAAAATAATAACAGTATTTTTCTCAATAAATCTAATAAATTTAAATTTATGATTATTAATCTTTGTATCTTCTTCAACTACTGAAAATTGTTTTCCCTTATAAAGTATTTTTTTCATTATATCATCTAATAATTTCGCATGAAAGAAAGCTGAGAAATTACAAGTATAAATACTATTATTTTTTCAAATATTTATCTCGCTTGTACTATGAAACATACTATTCTTTTGCAGATTAATGATATTAATTTAATCTTTCTTAACTTTTTTTATTTTTTTGTTTATTTGAGATATTATACTTGCATTATCATCAAGCTCAAGCACAATTACATTATATTTTTCGTCTTTTAAGTGAATTGCAAATGCTCTATCTTTGTTTTTCATAATATAAAATCCTAAACCCTCATTTGTTATAAATCTACCATAATCATAATGTCTATGTCCAAGAGCTGTACCGCCAACCCTTAAATAAGCTTTTACTTTCTCTGCATCATCATCTACACTTATAATATGATTATAAGGAATAATCAATCTTTTTTTAATTGCAAGAATTTTTTCGATGCCTTCCAAATCTATCTCTATATCATTGTCTTTAAAATTTAATTTAACCATTTTCCCGCCATACTGTTAATTTTTATTTATAATAATGATATAAAACATAATATTTAAATATTTAAAAGATCAAATATAATAGTATGAACAAACTTAATAATAACGAAGATGTAACTATAAATCAATTACTAGAAGTTTATGATAAATTAACCAAAATATTTGGGGAATCACCAGTTATTATAGGTGGGAAAGCTATAAATTTTCTATGTAAAAAGAATCGAAGAGCTACTAAAGATATTGATTTAGTAATATCAGATAATAAAATATCAGATATTAAAATAAAAGATTGCAGTGATCCAGAAAGTATAGTTTCTAAATTGATAGCAGAAGGATTTGAACTAAAGTGGAATAAGAATAATAGTACGTTGAAAAGCCTAAACTATCAAGGTGTAGATATAGATTTATATTATTCACGCCCCTTAAATGGTATCTGCATTGAAGATATAATAAAATTCAAAAGAAAAAGTAATAATATAAAAAAATCTAGTAATCCTATATATTTTGCTAATCCAGTCATAATGCTTTTGATGAAATATGATTCAAATAGAGACAAAGACAAGGAAGATGTAGATAGACTACTTGATACATACTGGAAGAGTAACACAGATTTGGAGAGTAACACAGATTTGAAGAGTAACACAGATTTGGAGAGTAACACAGATTTGAAGAGTAACACAGATTTGGAGAGTATAGGTTTGTTTATAAAAAATAATATTGTGTTACTAAAAATGCTTTTGGCAGAGTATAATGATGGAAAAAACAGCAAAAAAGGAAATAAAATGAATAAATTTCTTAAATATTATAAAGAAGCGATTGAAAATTTAAAAATTGATTCAAATATAGAAAACAGAAAATAATATTTAATATATTTTATATAAAATAAATGAAATAAATAAAATAAATAAAAAAAATAAAATAAAAGAAGAATATCAGGCATTGAGGATTGCTTTTGGAATTTCAATTGTTTTAATCTCTCTATCTGGGAAAACTGTTCCCGGAGGAACTATTCTTACCTTGATGCCTATTGCTCCATATTTTGGATATGCAGTTGTATGTGCTTCATTGACAAGTTCAACAACATTGCCCGCCTTTGGAATATAACCAACACCTTTCTTTATCTGCTTTGCTTTTGCTCCTTTTGCCGCAAGCTTGCCTGTTACTACTATATCAGCGCCCAATGCCCCATTTTCCATTATATATCTTAAGGTACTTTGCAAAATCTTTCTTGCATTTAATCCGCGCTCAAGCTTCTCCGCTATATCCCTGGCAACAATGAGGGGCTCAAGCATTCTATTCTCAACTTGTATTATATTGATTTGAGGATTTTCAACCTTATAGAGTTTATGTATGGTCTCTGTAAGTGTATTAATAGTACTTCCTGATCTGCCTATTGCTCTGCCTGGGTTAAGTACATAAATTGTAATTCTTGTTAATATAGGAGTATGCTGCACATCGACTTTGGCAAATCCCGCTTTAATAAGCTCTTTTTCAAGATATTTTGATATATTTCTTTTGATTATTGAATTTTCAATAAATTTTCTTTCTATAGTCATTCATTCACCATAATTATTTTGCATCAGCATTTGCATCTGCGGTCAGAACATCTTTCTTTGCTGCATTGACATTTGCATTTGTTGTTTTTTGATCTTTTTTTGACTGTGCTGTTTTATTATCCTTATTTTCCTTTGCATCAGGCATCTCTTTCATGATGCTTGGTTGCTTCTTTTCTTCTATTGCTCTGGATTCTTCCTTTACAGGAAGTTCTGAAACCTTTACATCAGCGACATTTGGTTTTGTCTCTTTTGTTATAATCTTTTTCTTCTTTATTAATTCTTTCTTTTCATCACTTTTTATCCCTTTCATTCCTTTTCTCCTTTTTTCCTCTTTTTCTGCTTCTTTCATTTTAAACTTTATTTTAGACATTATAGATTTATTTAAAGATTTATTATCAAGCAATGAAACCCCTATTTCAATTTTTGTAAATTCAAGATTAGAACTTCTTGGACGTGGATTTGCTCCTCCAGCAAAAAGTGCACCTTTTGGCGGGCCTCTTTTTGCAATTAATGTTTTATTTGCCGCTGCATGAACAACATATATCTGGTCAGCATCAAAAAAACTTTTGTTTTCTGCATTGGCCATTGCATTGACAAGCACTTTCTTAACAATCTTGGCACATTTTATTGGAGTTCTTCCTTTTCTGCCTCCAAGTTCATGCCTTGCGCCCATATATTTATTGTGTCTTCTATATAATATGGGCTGTTTGTCATCTATTACAGAATCAAGTGTTTTTATTGCAAGCGAAATACTTTTATATCTTATAGAATCACAAACTGCAGTTAAATCTTTCATATTTGCGTTTATGTCTTTCATACTTGCAAATACGATGTCTTCCTTTTTTTGATTAAAAGAATATTTAGTATCCATGCTATCACTTCACCGCGAGGAACTTGCTTCCCTTTGTTGCTCTAATTCCAGGAGCTGAATGTTGTACTGCTTTTGTAGTAAAGGCAAATTCACCAAGCCTATGCCCAAGCATTAATGGGGTTATTTCTATTGTTTGAAATTCCTTGCCGTTATGAACTCCAAACTTCAGTCCGATCCAGCCTGGCAATATAACTGCCTCTCTAACATGTGTTTTTATAATTTTACCACTATTGCTTGCTTTTACTTTTTCGATTTTTTTATTGAGCTTTCTAATAAGCAGAGAATTTCTTTTTATACTTCTTCTTTGCCTTGACTTAATGAGTTTTGTATACTCTTCAAGCGTCATTGATTGTACTTCTTGATAATTTTTTCCTCTATATGCAATCCTTTCAACCATAATTTCACCTTATTTTTATCCTCTCTTCTTTCTGCCTACACGACTTGCTGCTATGTGTCCTACTTTTCTTCCAGGTGGTGCATTTCTTGAAGTCATACTGCTCTTACCTTTGTGGTGTTGTTTGCCTCCAAACGGATGATCAACAGGATTGAGCTTGACTCCCCTGTATGTAGGCCATAATTTATTAATGGCATGCATTATATAATGATTCTTCCCTGCTTTCATAATCGGCTGTTCATTCATACCTCCTCCAGCAACGGCTCCCAACTGTGCTCTGCATTCATCACTCAATGAAATCTGCTGTTTTGAAGGCATTATTATAGTTACCATATTATTGATATGAGATGCAATATAAGCAGAACTTCCTGCTGCCCTTACTAGCTTGCCGCCGTCACCAGGCCTTGATTCTATATTATATATTGAAATTCCCTCTGGTATATTTTTAAGCTTTATTACATTACCCAAACTATAATTCATTGTATTGATTAAAATTTTATCCCCTTTTTTGATTCCTTCTGGTGCCAAAAGATAACTTCTAGACATATCTTCATAACACACTTCAACTAACGGTGCGGTATGTCCTGTATGGTGTATAATATTGATTACTTCTCCAAATATTTCAGTGTCGCGCTTTGGAGTATAGCCTACAGAAATGTCAAAAGTACCAGGAGCTTTTCTATAAGCTGGCGAGCCTTTTCCACGCCTTTGCTGTTTGAGTTTCTTTCCCATTTTTGCACCTTTAATAAATTTTATTTTTTTTATTTATTTTATCTTCTAATTTTATGTTTTATATTCTAACAATAAAATATATAAATTTATACAAGCTTTAACTTTGTTGCAACATCACTCGCTTTAAATCCTTTTGCAATTTTTATATAAGATTTCTTCTTGTTTGAAATTGTATTTACTGTTCTTACATCCTTGACTTTTACCTTAAACAAACTTTCAAATTCCTTTTTTATCTCTGTTTTCGTTGCCCTCATATCTGTCATGTAGACAATTATGTTCTCCTTGTCAATTAATGATATTGCTTTTTCAGTCGAAATTGGATACATTAATACTGCCATTTTATTCACCTTTTAAAAATGAAATCTTTTTTATCTTTTCATCAAGATTATTGATTGCATCCTTGCTCCAAATTGTCAATCTTCCAGGAACTCCACCAGGAGCCAGAAGACTTGCTTTAATTGAAGCCACCTTGCATACATCAACTCCTGCTATATTTCTTGCTGCCTTAATAATGCCTTTATCATCATTGACAATAATGAGCACTGACCTTCTAAAATGTCTTAATTTTGATGATCTTCTTAAACCTTTTTTAAGTTGTGGTTTCTTGCTTTTATCAAGATCCTTTTCTATTCCAAACTTCTTAAGAAATTCAAGAACATCAACTGTTTTCTTCAATGATTCTATATCATTCGAAATAATAAGAGGGAGCTTTCCATCATATATATTTCTTTGTTTTACATATTTTAAATCTGCAGTTGCTGCTATTGAACTTCTTATTGCCTTTTGATATTCTTTTGCATTAATCCTTTCAACTATTGTCTTTTCTATTCTATGGGGGTGTGCTCTTCTACCTTTCATTGCAGATGGTATTCTTCTTACATCTCCCTGCCTACCGCCACCAAGCTTCTGCCTCGGTCTTATGGCTATACCTCTATGCCTTCCAGATCTATATGAATCCATTGCTCCATAATATCGTGCTGTTGTATTCATACCAGCAAGCAATGAATGACCTTGGGGTTGCTTTGTAAGTGTCTCTTCTGCAAGTACCGCTCTTCTTATTAAATCATTTCTTACATGTTCTTTAAATGATTCTGGAAGTACTATACTCTCTTTTAATGAACCTTTAATATCAAAAACATCTACATTTGTGGTAACCATTAAACTCACTTTATCTTTTTTGTTTTTTTTTGAATTTATTTCAAATTATTTATTAAATTTATTTTGCAATATACTTTATTTGAGGCTCTTTAATACCATCTTCATTTCTATTTCTTATTGATTTTCTAAGACGTACAAGCCTCTTTGAGGGTCCTGGAATTGATCCTTTTATAATTATAAAATTGTTTTTTACTAAACCATAATTTGCAAATCCCCCTTGCTTATTAATTTGATCAACTTCAGAATTACTACCTGTTTTTAATATTCTTTTGTTATGTTCTGTTCTATAATTAAATCCCATTTGCCCTGCTCTTGGAACTGTATATGTTACTCTTGAATCTCCAAATGAACCTAATGGACCACCATGCCTTATTTTGCCTGTTGCTTTGTGGAAGTTTCTCTTTACTCTAAATCTTTTTATAACACCTGCCCAACCTTTGCCCTTTGATACTGAAATGACATCAATATATTCACCTGATTTGAATACATCACTGGCTTTAATTTCCTTGCCGAGCAGTTTTATAGCATTGTTAAACTTTTCCTCTAAATTTAAGCCGCCAATAGCTGCTTCAAATCTAACTGCATGATGTTGCTCAATTACATTCTTGGGATACGCAACAAGCAGCATCGATAAATCAGAGAATTCATTGAGTTTGCCTTTGATAGAATCAAGTTTGCTTTCGTCGTTCTTAAGTTTTTTTATATTGAGCTTTTGGATAATTTCTTTGTTATAATATTCTGTTGAAGTTGTTTTATATGTACTGATTTTGTCATTTTTATAGAATCTGATTCCATAAACTTCTATTTTTGGAACTTCAACTACTGTGCACGGAACCGCAATTTCTGAACCCTTGGATGGAGACGATGTGTCATCTATCATTGTCAGATGTGTTGTGCCAACTTTATAAGCAATGATATTGCTAAGTACTCCTTCTTTGAATGCCGGATTATTTCTAATTCTAGGCAAGCGCTTCCTAGCTCTCTTATGAGGCCAATATTGTAATGAACCATGTCTCATATAAAACACTAATTAAATTTTTTATTTTATTTTTATATTGCCAATTAATAAATATAAATAATTGAATGATGACATTTTTATTATTATATCAAATGTAAACAATAAGATTATGTCTATATTTATAATAATACTTTTATAATAATATTTATAATCTTTACAATTTAATTTTATGCTACAATTTTTATAATATTTTATTAATTAATATTTAGAAAGAATATTAATTATAATTATTTGTTATACCTGTCATACTCGTTTATTATGTCTATTTATTATATTAAATATTTTATATATTTTATATCAAATATTATTTATATTTATCTCTTTACAATTTTTATAATACTACCTCTATTTGATTTGATCCAATATGAAAATTATCTAAAAATGCATTCTTATCTAAAAATACATTTAACTAATTTAACCGCAATTCTATTTTCTAGCATATATTTAGTATATTCCTTTTTATATTTTACTATTTTTGATGAGTATCGGAAGTATGTATATGCAGTTCTCATAATCTTTGTATATTTTGCTTATTTAGATTGAATTGTAATAATGGGGAATCTTTAATTTTAAGGAAATCTATACGAAACCAATTATAATTATTATATTCATCAATACCATAAAACTCCAAATGCCATGTAATAGTACCATTTATTTTTATATCTTTTAATAATTTATATTTTATTGTTTCAATATCCTTTTTAGTTGATAAAAAACAATTGAAAAGCCTATAATCTTCTTTATACTGCTTAACAACATTCAATTTTATTTCCTTATTTTTCTTTTCATCATTTATAATTAAATCAAGAGCATTTTTAAAAACATTAAATGCTTCTACATTTTTTTCATTTTTCCTTGTATTAAAGAATATATTTATAGGTATTGTTATTCCAGTCGCATCTTTTTTATCTATTTCTTTTTTTTCAATATTTATTTTTATAAATAACTCTTTTTCTTTTGTAGAATTAATGCTATATGATTCTAGGAAACCATCAATTATCTCAAAAGAATGTAGTTCTTTATTATAAAGTTTATTATTTAGCATTTAATCACAAAATATATTTGCATTTTATAATTTTTTATAAAAATATAATCATTATAATTTATTTATATTTTTAGATATTTAAATTATACTGTCCAAAATTTTTTGATATATTTTGTCAAACAGCAAAACAAAATATTATAAGGATTTGTTTTGTATATTCTATGAATAATATGATGTTGACTAAACCAGAAAAGCTAGTATTTAGAGAGCTGTCATCAGATTCTAGAATAACAACACTTGAACTTTCAAGGAAGCTCAATATATCAAGGTACAATATAAATAATATTATAAGATCGCTAGAGCAGAAGCTCAAGCTCAAATATACGCTAGAATTAGACTACAAAAAACTTGGCTTTACAACAATGCATGCACTTTACTTCAAGTTTTCAAAAAAACCAAAGATTACAACACTCAAAACATTGCTTTCGAAGAGTACGCACATTCAGTTCTTCGCTTTAACAAACGGCGACTTTGACGCATTCGCATTTGCGCTCGCAAAGGATCCAGTAGAATATTCGCATCTTGAAGTTGCATTTCAGGCTTCTTTGCTTGATTATAAAACAGAAGTGAAGTCAGCAGAAATCACAAAAATGCGCTTCGGCTTCCTTCCTATAAGCAACAAGCTACTTGAGTTATCTGATATTGATGAAATTTATAAACAGATAATATTGAAACTGAATGAAAATTCAAGAATAACAATTCTTGATTTATCAAAACAGCTCAAAATGAGTACTGAAGCTATGGGATATTATTTAAGAAAAATACATGATGAAAAATTAATAAAACGCTTTACTGCAGTAGCAACTTATCCAATCTATAAAGCGAGCTTTGCATCTTTTATATCCTATAGAATCAGCAATAAAATATTATCAAGAATAGAGAAGGAAAGGAATGAACTCTATTTTAAGGAACCTGATTATATAGAAGAGGCAAATAATATTCAAGCGATGTGGTCTGCAATAGGTGCATCACAGGCTTTTATAATGGGTTCGTTCAACAGTAGCGAAGAATGCAGAAATTTTATAGGAAGGCATAATGATATATATAAGCCAGACAATCCTAAAGTAGAATATGCAGAAATATCCGATATTCTTGTTGGAAATATTTTATTCAGGAACTTGAAGGTAAAAGACAATTATGACACAACTAGCTGGCCTATAGAGCTCAAATGACACTATATAAATATTATCCAATATCTTTATATTCCTTCAAAAGACTATTGATATTTACAAACTTTTCTTCTACTGCATCTGGATCTCCAATACCAATCAAAACTGTTTCATCCTTATGATCAACAATATTTTTTATAAACTCTAATTCCCTTTCATTTACTTCATTGATCGGCTCTGAATTTGTAAACATTATTACTTCATTTCCTTTCTCTTTGCTTTCATTTATATTATTTTTTATAATATTGTAGAAATCACTCTTTGCATCGAATTTTAATGCAAGCGCCCTTCCATTTCCTTTCAGCATATTATATATTACAGGATTTGTACTGCTTGAGAATGCTCCGCTTACATCAAAAATTTTATAATTCCTAATATGTTCATCTTTTGATATATAATTAGTCTTCTTAGGTGCATAAAGCTGAACCAACAAGCCTGCCGCAACTCCCCCTGCAATCACAAAATAATACAGATACATTGGTTCATCAAGCAGAATAAAGCTTAATATAATCGTAATAAAAGGCACAATTATATTGGCAGTACTTACAAATGCGACATCCAACATTCTGATAGAATCAACAAATGCAAATGTCAATGCAACATCAACTACTACACCTATAAATACTACCGCAATTACATCATTTAAATTGAATCCTATCAAATTTATCTGGCCAAAATAAGCAGCCAAAATTGCAAATAGTACAAATGCAATCAGATTATATGCAAATATTGAACTTGTCAATTCATAGCTATATCTCTTTGTAACTGCATTTGTAAATGCATCAAGGAACGCACCAAACAAAACAATTAAAACAAATGGCATCAATATAAAAGGTATGCTCAAAGGAGTGCCCTGAAGCATCACAACCACAAAGCTACCAAATCCTATTAGTACCGCTATAATGTCATATTTTGATACACGCTCGCGTATTATAAAAGGTGCAAGAAGCACAAGCATAAGCGCCCATGTTCTGTATATAACCGCAACCAATGGCGCACTTACAAAATGAGTCACATAACTGAATATAAGTGTTAATATTGTATAATCAAAAACACCAAATGCGGCCATTGCCATTAGTGCCTTTTTGTCTGTAAAATAACTCAAACCCTGTTTTGTTGTATGCTTTAATAATGTGACAATAAAAGATGTTATCAATCCTATAAAAGATGCAAAGAACATGAGCTTCAATGGATCAATATTGCTGCCAAGCTTAAATGCGATGGGCATGATTGCAGATAGCAGAAGTGCAATGACTAAAAGCAAATAGCCTATTGTTTTTCTTTTCATATGTATGCACATTATATAATTCCAACTATATTTAAAAAAGGTTTTGAAAATTAGCAATTTATAAAGAAAATTTGAATATTTTGAAAATGATGTTTCATTGTTAGAAAGTGCTACATGCAAAATAGTATGCGGCGCCGAGCAGCTGCAGATCTATCATTTTTGATAGATATAAATCATAAAATAAGAACTGCACAAGGCATTCACTGTGCGGCGCACCTATTCTGAAAGCACGCCGTACTTGTCTATAAGCCCTTCCAAGTCAACATCATCATTCCTCATTATCGCCTGAGAGAGCTCCCTTCTG
>JAJZYD010000038.1 GCA_021806095.1 Microcaldota archaeon | reverse complement strand
TATTATCAGAATAAAGCAGGAACTTTCCCAGCTCCTTATTTTGCTTGAATGAAGTATATATAATATTATCTGCAAAATAAAGCTTTGCCTCTGCAGCTTCAAGCACTCTTGGCTTTTTGTCATCAAACGCATCTCCAGTTGAGGTGTTTATTGATTTCATTAATTCAATGCTGCATGGAACTTCAATGTTGTATATTTTTGCCTTTAAATTTTCTCTTATTTCATTTACGAAGAACAGCAAAACATCCGCATTGTTTAAATATTTAATATCAGGATTTGATTTCTCTGCTATAATCTTATTATTAATTGTTCGGCTTTCTTCTTGTGTTTTAAGCGCAATATCATTACCTATTTTTGCTGTTTTGCACTCTTTTCCTCCAACAAATATTTTTTCTATTTTATCTTCAAAATTTTCAGGATATACTATGACACTATCTTCCTCTGATACCTTTCCTGTCAAAACCTTTCCTGAAATCAATTGCTCGCTATCTTTTTCTATACTTCCTTGAATCAATGCTGTAAAATATTTGCTTGTCTTCTGTTTTGTTTTGCTCAATTTATATAATATATCAATTAATGGCTCTCCTTTATACCACTCCATTTTGTTTGAATGCTCTATTATATTTTCACTATCATAGGCGGATATTGGAATAAAAATAATATTTCTTTTATTTATTCCTACTTTTGAAAAATAATGCATAAGTGAATTTTTAATATCATTAAATCTCTTCTCATCATAATTAATTTTATCCATTTTATTGACTGCAATAACAATCCTGTTGATTCCAATCAAATCAGCAATATAGATATGTCTCTTTGTCTGATCCTTTATACCTTCATTAGAAGCTGCAGAGACAACTGCAAGTGCAAAATCCGCATATGATGCACCACTAAGCATATTTTTTATCAATTCTTCATGCCCTGGAACATCTATAAATTCAAATGCAGCATCCTTGTATTTGAGCTGTACTCTTGTAGTATCTATTGTAAGCCCTTCTCTGCGCTCTTCTTCAAAGCTGTCAAGTATAAAGCCAGGCTCAAAAGGTTTATTTAGTTCTGTGCTTATTCTTTTTGCTTCTGAAATCCTCTGTTCTGAAACAGAGTTTGTTTTTATAAGAAGATTTCCTATCAATGTTGACTTTCCATGATCCTTATGCCCTAATAGAGTTATCCTATTTATTTTCATAACATCACGAAACTATAGTTTATACAAACAATGTAGATTACATATAACCTAAAGATCTCAGCTTCTCCATAACATACTCCTTTTCTTTATCTTGTTCTCTTCCAGATCTTTCTTCAATGTTTGTTGTTTCAAGCTCTTTTATTATTTCATTTACATTTTTTGCATTTGATTTGATAGGGACTGTGCAATGTGTGCAGCCAAGACTCCTATATCGATAATTATTTCTTGAAATATATAAAGGATTTATAGGAATCTTCTCTCTTTTTATATAATTCCATATATCAATTTCATTCCAGTCAAGAAGAGGATGTACTCTTATATGTCCCTTCTTATCTAAAGATGATGTATAATTGTTCCATATTTCTTCTGGCTGATTTTTATAATCCCATTTGAATGATTGATCACGTGGAGAAAATATTCTTTCCTTGGCACGAATTCCATGCTCATCCCTTCTTATAGAAACAATAAGTGCATCAAAATTATGCTCGCTCATAACCTCCTTGAGCGCTTCTGTCTTGTTTGATCCACAGCAGCTGAATCCTGAAAGTTCTGGCTTTATCTCACTCTTTGCAACTATAAGATCAAGATTCCATTTCTTTGCAAGATCTTCTCTAAATTTATATGTTTCAGGAAAATCAATTCCATTATCAATATGTATTACAGGAAAGGGAATCTTTCCAAGGAATGCCTTTCTTGCAAGCGCAAGCATTGTTGTTGAATCCTTTCCCATACTCCATAGTGCAGCTATATTCTTGAATTTGTTCCTTGCTTCTCTTATTATATAAATACTCTTACTCTCAAGTTCATTCAAATCTTGTTTTATCATATTCACACCATATATATTTTATTATTTTTTGCTTTTATTTTTATTTTTCATTCTTTTCTTTATTTTCAACCTCTGTTTCTACTTCATCAGGTTTGTTTGCATTGAGAAGACCCTCAAGATTTATTGTTGCACCTTCAACCTTTCCATTTACTTCTTTGAATATAGGTATCTTTGTAATAAATTTAAATTTTGAATCATATAATTCTGCATAGGATTTTCTTAAATCTTCTTTGCTTCCAAGACTTTTTGTATATATAACTTTGTAGTATTTTGCCTTGCTTTTCTTGACTGTTTCTCTAAATTTGCTCCAATTATCTTCACTAGGACTTTTCCACAATTCTTCAGCAATCTTATTTAATTCATCATTTGTACTCAAAAACTCACCATATTTATATTAATATTATTTTTATTTTTTATATTTCCATCATATATATCCAAGAGCCTCAAACTTTTTTATTATATTGTTTTTTATATCATCATCTGCATTATTCTTTCCTTTGTTTTTATTATTTCGCTTGTTGTTTTTTGAAAACTCCATTTCTGCAATAATCTCTCTAAGCACATATGTTGTATAATCAGAAACAGATGAAAAACTAGTACCTTCAATTTTTTTCTGAATTTTATTATATAAAGAAACAGGTATTGTTATTGTTGTATATTTTCTCTTAATTTCTTTAGGATCTTCAGGATCTTCATTTTTTCCAGCATTCACATTCATAAACTCATCTAATTATATCTCATTATTTATTATATTATTTTATTTATTTTTTATTTTATTATTATATTATTTATAAATTTCATTATATTATATAATGTTATAACATTTAATAATATTATATAACATTAAGATATAAAAAGCTTTCTCTGTATTTCTTTTATCTTCCATAATAAATATTTTTATATTAAATATTTGTAATCTATTACAAATTCAAAATAATTTGTATCCTATTACAAATTATATTATAAATTAGAAACTATAATGCTTAAGGATATTTTCTATCCAATCGCTTGCTCTGATATAATTTATCTTGACTCCATTTATCAATTCTTCTCCACTATAATCCAGAGTTACAACTTCTGCTTCGTTTACGTTCAACCTATTCGCACAATCAAGCAGCGCAGATACTTCTCTATCTTTTGTTCTTTGGTTGCTGATTGAATATGCAACCTGGACAATTCTATATTTTTTATTGTCATTTATTATGAAATCGACCTCTTTTGAATTTTCATACCAATAATAAAAGTGGAAATTATTTGCATGCCTTGATATTAGATAAAGGGTAGATGCAATAGTGTTTTCTAATAATCTGCCTTTAATTTCAATTGAATTTATACCGAGCATTGAAGGAAATGAATTATCTATAGTGTATACTTTTCTAGGGCTATTATCCTGTACTTTTATTGAATATGAAAAACGATCTATAAAGAATATAAGATAAGATTTTTCGAGATAGAAAGAAAAGTTGTATACTGTTTTTACAGATAATTTTAGGAATTTAGAGATGCTGTTGAAGGTTATTTTTGAGCCTATGCTTGTTATATAGAATTTTGCAAGCCTTATCAGCTCATCTTGCTTCTGTATTTTATATCTTTGAATCACATCTTTTAATATTATAGTATCAAAATAACTTTTAATTATAATCTCTTTATCTTTTGACAAGGCAACAGCAGGAAAACCGCCTTCACTTATATAATTATCAAGCGCCTTGCTAATATCTCTTTTATCAAACTTTGAGAATTTGATATATTCTAAAAAGTTTAATGGCTGAATATATGCAGTAATCTGCCTTCCTGAAAGAAGAGTTGTATATTCAGAATCAAGAAGAGTTGATGATGATCCTGTTATGATAAATCTTGCTTCTCCTTTTTCAGACAGACCTCTAACAAAACGTTCCCAACCTTTTACTTCTTGAGCTTCATCTATTATGATTATACTAGATTTGTTTGAATTTATTTTTTCTTTGTATTGTTTATAGATATCAAGAAGCAATGAATAATCTTTGTCAATAAAATGCTCATCTTCTAAATTTATAATTAATATTTGGTTTTTTGATATTCCTTTATCAATAAGCTGCTTTGCTATCTGCTTAGCTATAAAAGATTTTCCGGCTCTCCTTATACCTGTTTCTATAATAATTGATATTTTAGAGTTATCAAATAAAGATGCAAGTTTATTAGAGTATGATTCCCGCATTATTCCAGTATCTATATTATGTGACCAGAAGTTCCAACTATCTATTATTTTAAAAAGTTCTTCTTTTTCCATAAATTATATTATACATTATATATTTAAAAATATTTGTAATCTATTACAAATTCAAAATAATTTGTATCCTATTACAAATTATAGTATATTTTCACTAAATCTTCAATGAGTAATAAGCATTATATATTATAAATTATACAATATTATATATTATAAATTATACAATATTATATATTATAAATTATACAATATTCAACTTCTTTTTAAAAATATTGTTATTCTCAATTCATCTTCACTTTTTTCGTATACATATCCACTTATTTTATTGAATACACAATCAAATATCTTTCTTGCCTTATTTTTTGCTCCTCCTGCTCCGGCAATAATAAATGAAGAAGGTTGATTTGCTTGAATACGTATTTTTATTTCATCACATATCTTTTTTTCTTCGTTATTGTCTTGTATAAAAATTACATATTTTTCAATATTAGATAAAAGTTCGTCTATACCTTTTTCTAAATCAACAGTGGATGTGAAAAACTCTCCCATAACACCAATATATCTACTAAAAAGCCCATGTTGAAAAAATTCAACTATATGTAATCCTGCAGTTCCATACTTCCTTTTTATTTTGACTCTATATTTTTGTAACTCGCTAGATTTATCTTTTTCAATTTTTCGAAGTGTAAGCCCCAAAATTGCCATAGTTCTAAAATTTAAATCCTTTATATACTTATGAAAAAGTTCACTTTCTGTAGTTTTGCGTTCCTCTGATACAATCTGTATTATTTTAGGATCTTCTAAAAATGATATATTTTTATTCTTAAACTTTATTATAAAATCTTTTATTTCATCTTTAGACCATTCTAAGAGCCCTTCTGTCACTCCTTTTGCTGTGCTTTCTATAGGATCAGAAGTCATTTATATCAACAATGTTAAATAACATCTCCATATTCCTCTAGATATGCTGCAATACTGACAGGATTGTCATCTATTACTATTGTACTTCCTGGCAAAATGGCCATATTGGAAACCTTAACTACATCATTAGTGTATTTGTCTATGTGTGGCTTTC
>JAJZYD010000037.1 GCA_021806095.1 Microcaldota archaeon | reverse complement strand
AGCATTGAAGCTTGATTGAGATGCTGAAGAATTAATATACACAAGCCTGTTGATATTGATAGATATTGACGAATTAGCATTAACATAGCCGTTCACGGTATTATTTATTATTATATTGTGGCTGGTATTTGAAATAGGATTTGCCTCAGCATATACTCTTTTAAAATTGCCAATATTTGTGCCAATATCTGATGGATATGGAGATATATAATTTCCTGGTTGATTTTGAGCTGGAGCACTTTGTGCAATTGCATTTATTGCAGTTGAATTTGTATAATTTGATTGATTCTTTGGTAGATAATATTTGTATAGGCAGTTGTTTATACTGCTTTCAATGGTCTGAATCATTGATGAATTATATAAACTAGATTTATTTTCTATTGAACCAATACATATTCTTGCATTACCTTGACCAACCATTGCATATACCATAGACAATCCTAAGTTTGAATTTGTCTTAAAATATGCACCAAAATAATTTGAAGGTAGGTTGCTTATTAAAGTTGCATTTGAAGGCATATTATTTGTTGCATTCTTTATAAAAGATTGATATTCATTTTGAGCTATTGTCTGATTAGAGAAAATAACCTGCATTAGCATAAGCTCCTTATTTGTTGAAGCGTAGGTAACTACAGAAGAGCTTATTATTGCGTTACTATTGACCCCTGGAAGATTGTTTATAGATTGGTTTGATGATCTTGCAGCAATTTCAGACATTCCGCTAAGTGAAGATGGGAATGGAGCTGGAGATGGACTTAATATTGATGTACCACCTAAAATGCCGCCAAGCAATGAAGGATCAAACAAAAATAACAAAGCAACAATGACAACAATAGCAATTAGAACCCCAATAAATGAATATATTTTTTTCATTCAATCAACTTATATAATTATATGAAATTATTATATAACAATATTTTTATACCTTTCTTAAAATACTGACATCTTACAATTCAAAAATACCTAATATCAAACCGAAATCCTTTTCTATTTTGTCTATCAAGATTATACTGCTTAGAGGCAATGTTGTGTTTGTTTTCATGTTAATCAATAAAAATACGCAACACTGCCTTAAAGATTTAAAAATTTTTTGAATGAAAAGAAAATTTAAAAAATCAAAGCGCCGAAGTTGGGCATTATAATAATTATAAAATATAAATATCAAAATACTATGGATGTATAACATGGATGATGTAGACTTCGCATTCAAATACCCATTCAGCAAGGAAGCAAAAGAGCTTATTGCAGGACTTAATATCAATCATATTGATCCTTTGTATATTTCAACAGCAAAAGCCCAGATCAAGGAAATGCTCAAAGGCTTGAATTCAAGGAATAATGGAGAAGAACACACCAATGCTGAGTTTCATAATATCAACTATAAAAAATCAAAGATTGATTATATAATAAGCTATGTTTATTCAAGAATGATAATAAGCGCAACGCCTTCGCTTATACCAAAATATGCTGAAGCAGTGGCAGAAAGATCTGCGGCCGCAATGGAGCTTGATTCTTCTTATAATATAACAAAGCTAAGCAATGAGCTCAATATAAGAATCAAAGAATATAAAGATGAATTTAATATTTATTATATTGATTATATTAATAATGCACCTAGGGAAGATGAATATGCAATGGTAAATTTCAATGTATCAAAAGGATATGTTGAGCTCAATAAGCATCAGGCAATAGCAGTGCTTAAAGAAGTAATTAGAAATATTATTGAGCGGGAACTGCCTATAAAATCCAATATTCCAAAAGAGGTATTAGATGAATCTAAAAGCATTAAAGTGATGAATATAAATACACATAATGGCAATGGCAGAGAGTATGGATGGATTGAGAGATTATTAAATGTACCGATTCCTGATTGCAGGCATAGAACTGTGAATTTGATTTTGGCCCCTTATTTAATCAACATCAAGAATGTTGATGTAAGCAATGCAGTGAGCAAGATTGAGCAGTATATTGAGCTGTGCAAGCGCGTCAATCCAGATACAAAAATTAATGCACATTATATTAGATATCAATGTGAATATGCAAAGAAACATGGAAGCAAACCTCTGTCATTGAGGAGGGCAAGAAGTGAACTGAGTGCGATTGATTTCAACCTTATAGCAGGATATGAAGACACTGACAAAGACAATAAAAAAATTTATGAACAATGACTACTTATAACACTTACATATAAACAGTTAGGATTTTCTGCTCAGATTGTTGAAATTTTTATATTTATTATTATGTTATTATCTGTTTTATTTTGAAATGAAGATAAATTGCATACTATTTTTATCATCTAGTATACAGTACCCAAAACGCTCAAATTGAACAATATCATGCTCATTTAAATTCTTTGCATAGCTTTCTACGAATCCTTCTAATGTTTCAAGACTGTCCTTATTGAAATTTCCACTCTCATCAATAAGCTCTTTAGGAATTATAATTTTACATTTTATGCAACTGTCTTTTGGAACCCATTGTATAATTTTACTTCCTTTTGCATCATTAATCTGTTCTGCTTCAATGCTTTTTATGCTAGATATGCTAAAATTAGTAATAGCTTGTTCTGTTTCTTTTGACTCCTTTGCCTCATTTATTTTATTTATCTTTGTTATCTTTACATCAATAAGGTCTTTTAGCCTTAGTGTGTCACCTTCTTTTAGCTGGGCTGCATCATCTTTGCTTATTAATATATATTTATTTATTTTATAATCTCTAAATTTTACATCATTTTTTGGATAGACCCTTATATGTGCATCTCCCTTATAATCTGTCTCCATTTCTGTTGAATTTGAAACAAAGAACAGATGCTTTGCTATAGGATCTATAATCTTCTTGTTTTCTGCGAATAGGGCGGCCATGTCTGAAACGCTGTCAGTAAGACTGAATCCTGATCGCAGTACAAATGCTCTTATTGCAGCAGGCTCAATCCCTCTTCTTCTTAATGCTATAATTGTTACCATCCTTGGATCATCCCAGTTTTTTATTAATCCTTCGCTCAGCAGCTTTCTCATATCCCTCTTTGCAGTTGTCGTCCCTTTTATTCTAAGTCTCGCTTCATAATGTATCCTTGGAATTGGAAGATCCATTAGCTTCAAGAGCTTCTTATGCAGCTGATCCCATATCTCATATTCTTTGCTTTTTATTACATCTGTAACTCCGTTTAGTGCATCAACTATTAATGTATTGATGTGATAAGTAGGCCATACAATATATTTTGTACCCTGCCTGTAATGGGGCACTTTCTTTATTCTGAAAATAGTTGGATCGCGCATTGTTGCATTGTCTGATTTCATATCAACTTTTAATCTTATTATAACACTTCCTTCATCATATTTATTTGCAAGCATATCATTGAAGATTCTTAGGTTTTCTTCTGCAGATTGATTTCTATGCATACATTCTATTTTGTTAAATCTATTCTCTTTTATCTTTTCTTTACTGCATAAGCATGCATATGCATTGCCGGTTTCAATAAGTCTATTTCCATAATCATAAATTTTTTCAATAAAGTCGCTTGCATAGTACTCTTTCGCGAATTTTATCCCCAGCCATGCAGTATCCCTCTTTATCGCTTCAACATATTCCTGCTTGCATTTCTCAGGATTTGTATCATCAAAATAGAGATAAATCTTCCCGTTATATATCTTTGCAATTTCATCGCTTAATATGCCCTGCTTTGCATTTCCTATATGTATGAAGCCACCAGGCTCTGGAGGAAATCTTGTTATTACTTTACCTTTCTCTGCACCTTCTATAAACAACTTTGGCTTTGACTCTTCTGCCTTTTTCATTTCATAAACTTCAAACTCTTTTTCATATTTTTTATATTCTTTTTCAAGATCTACTTTTGAAAGAGCATTGATTTGTTCAACAATTTCATTTACAATTTTATTTAATTCTTTTATAGGAAAATCTTTATAGTCCTTGACCACTTTGCCAAAAACGCTGCCGGAGCTTGCCTTGCCATAATCAATTGCATTCTTTACAGCATACTTCCATATTTTATTTTTTAAATTTGAATTATTTAAATCATCATTCAACATAATCACTTTCCTAATTTCTTTTTTTATTATTTTTTATTATAATATTAATATTGTTGATTATAAGAATAGAGTCAGGAATTAATTTCACTTACTCTAAATTGAGAATTACTTATCCTTCCATTTTGATTTACTCCTGCAATAATATGTAATGGCACATTTGTACCTATTGGCAGCAATGGCTCAATAGACATTGATATATTTTGAGATGGTGGCGTTACCTGCACTGCTTGAGTACTATAATTTAATGTTATTTTCGGAGGTAAATTAATACGAGTTGTTGCATTTACTATAATTATAGAGTTAATTATACTGCTCATGCTTATATTATTGCTCAGTTTAATGTTTTTGCTACTTAATGCATTGCTTACCATATTCCTCAATCCTTGCTGGAATTCATACGCGCTCATGTTTGATAGAAGTATAGAATAGCTTGTGTCATTAATTGACAATGGTGTATATTCTGATATTTCATTGCTTGCCTGCATGCTTGAAATTGCATTGCTTACTATACCGCTCAATTCAGTTGTATAATTTACACTGTCTGTTTTATTAAAATTTAAACTCAATACAATATTATTTAAATATCCTACTACGCTTCCATTTACATTTCCTGATACAAAGAAAATCTGACTCGTATTGCTTGAGCTTGCATTGCTTGAATTGTTTGCATTATTAGGAGCTAAAGAAGGGTTACCAAATGCTGCATATGCACTTAAGAATATTACAATTACAAACAATGAACCTAAGATCATTCTTAATTTCTCTTTTTTCAAATTATACACCTTTTATCATATTTATTGTATATTATTATAATATATATTTTTTTATATTTATTAACAGGATGTTAGATTTTATATTTTGGCGCTTTTATTTTCATGAAATTCTTTGCATTGCTTTGTAAGAGATTTATAGAGGAAAGAGATAAACCCCTTTTTATTTAGATTTTTATTTCTGAAAAAAGTTTAAAAATAACATCCTAAATTTGTATTTACCAAAAGATTTTTATATGTTGTATAAAAATTGTTATATTGCATTGGTAACACCTAAACAATATTTATTGTAGACTTATTATTTTTGATTTATTTTAAATATTAATGCTACAAATTTTATTCATTTTATTAGTGATATTATTGATAACAAAAACACATAAAATAAATGTTGATAAAATAAAGGAGGCAATATTTGAAGTACTAGAAAAGTTGTTTGAAAAAAACAGTTTAATTTCATACATGGATATTACCAAAAATGTTTATAACATTAACAAAAACAATTTTAATAATATTTATTCATATAATTTTCTTAAAAGGAAAATTAGGGAAGTATTAAAAAATTTGCAAGAAGAACAAAAGATAAATATTTTGTATTTCAAAAAATATAAAAAAAGCAATCAAAGATATCCAAAAGATT
>JAJZYD010000009.1 GCA_021806095.1 Microcaldota archaeon | reverse complement strand
AATAATACAAAAATATATATATTTGAAATCTAATTATAAAAATGATTATATGAAAGAAAAAACCATCAAGAAAAAAAAATTTGGATTTGATAATTTTGAAACTATAATGGAAAAGAAAATAATAAATGCAAAAATAACATTAGATGAGGAAAATAATAAATTTACATTTGAAATAAATTATAAATTACCAAAAAATATTTCATTAAATCAATCAGAAAAGTTTATTGATGATGGCAATAAAATTTTACGAGAAGAATATAGTAAAATTTATCATAATTATTAGTGTCAATATTTAGATGAAAATACTATCGAAAATCTTAGGCCACGAATTCAATTATTATTTTTTAATTTCAATTATAATAGAGATAAAGAATCTGGCAATCTAAAAGTTATGCTACCGCTTAATCGAGAGTTTTTATCTAATTTAGAAAATTGTTTGAATACAGATAGATATGTTTATGGAAAATTAATAGATATTATTGAATCTGTTACGGATAAAGGAAATAATTATAAAGAATTTTATGATAAAGTAATAGAATTTGCAGAAAATTCAGATAAAAGAATCAAAACATTATTGAATAATGAAAAAATAAAACCAATTCATTTAAATGGATATCTATAAATCACTCAAAAACTAAGCTGTTTCTTAAATTATAATACAAAATTATAATGCAATAATTATTGTGCCCAATACTGCCAATAAAATTCCAAGAATATTAAGCTTTGTTAATTTGTCTTTATAAATAAAATAAGCCATTATTGCAATCAAAATCGGCGATATATTTGAGATTGTTGCTGCAATTGCAATAACATTTATAGATTGAAAGTATGCAAAGAGTATATTACCAATCGCAGTTGCAAATCCTGCTGGTAAGCTAAGGATTATCCCTAATTTTAATATCTTATTTGTCTTTATGCTTTCTTTATTCACACTATTTATTTTGCTTGACCTTAGCCATAATTTCAATACAATCAATAAAACTGCTGTTGTATAACTAAATACTAAAGGATCAATAAAATTATTGCTTGCTTTATATGCATAAAAGAATGCAATCCAGGACAAAGCCCATGTTATATTCCCAATTATAGCAGGTATCAATCTTCGGTTGAATTTCAACGATAATTCTTTATTTGAAACAGCAAATATTCCAAAAAGTATAAAGATTATCCCAATAATTGAATATGTTATAACATTTTCACCAAGTACAAATAAGCCAAATATAATAAGCACAATTGCTTGCAAAGTCAGAAGAGTATATGTATTTGAGGTTTGCTCGGTCTGGAGTGAATTGAAAAAGAGTAGATAGCTTATTCCATCAAGCAGACCTGAAATAATTGAAAATATGAGCATAGTACTATTGATACTAATTGCAAAGAGAAACATAAATGGAATGGTTACAATAAGATTCATAAAAAGTAAGATAAGTGCAGTTTTATTATATCCAAACAGAACATCTATCTTCTTCGCAATCAGACTGCTGATACTCCATAATAAAGCAATAAAAAATGAGATCAACACAATAATATAAACAAACATCAAATCAACTAAAATAAAAAAGCATATAAAAAATTAAATTTGTAAATATATATAATGCATTGCCTATATAAACTTTCTTCTGCTATTGACATTCTAATATATCTAAAATAAAGATAGGGGCTTTGGCTTTATGCTATCCATTATTTCAGGTAGAAAAATTCAACTATATTTTATATAATATAAAATTATTGCAAGAGAACAAAGCAACAATATAAAAAATATTTTTTCATTTGCAAATAATGAATTCCACTAAATTTGTCAAAATATCTCATATTTCATTTTTAATATATGTTTTATTAATGCATATTAATTATTTAGAATTTATTTTTTAAATAAATTAATTAGACAATTGTGCAAATTTCCTAAACATATAAATATCAAAATATTCATTTATTATATTAAAGGGTGGTAGAGATAGTGGGTGTGGATTTATTTATGTCTTTTATAAATAAGATAATGGGCAGTAAAAAATCAGGGAAAAAAGAGGCAGATATAGAAAATAAAGTGATTAGAAGACTTGGCGAAGATCCCGATTTTATTGTACAGAAAGTATTTCAACAAATTGATCTAAACGAATTTATTAAAGATGAAAAGAAGATAAATAATGAAAGGCAGCGTTTCTTAGCATTCAAAACAAGCGACAATATTTATATAATAGACTCTGATGCAAATATATATAATAAAAAAGATATTAATGAAAATAAAATTATTCCTTCTGCTAAGCTTGAATTTAATCATAAAAAAATAATAAAAGAGTATGGGGTTAAAAATTCTGATTTGCTCCCTAGTTCTTCTTATCTTGCTGTAAACAAAATATTTTATATACCTCAAAATAGTACTATTACAAAATTAATAAAAGAAATTATTATGTTTGAAGTTTCAAAAAAGCTTGAAAAAGAGGAAATATTTAAGCGTATACTAAAATATTTTTGAATTTAAATGCTACTATAAATTTATAGAAACTTCCGAATTTCTATTTATATGATGTTTTTTAACTAATCCAGATTTAATTTCAACAACATACCTTGCTTTTATATGCCCTCCATAAGTCCTAAAATCAAGCATCCTTGCTGGCTTTAAATTTTTCTCAATATGCACAATTTTTTTATTGCTATCAAGCCACAGTACATCAATGGAAAACTTCATATTGCGCATCCATATCGGTATATTTGTCTCTTTATTGAATATAAAAATCATTCCCTCTTTGCTGCTAATATTTTTCTCATACATCAATCCTATTATCTTCTTTGTCAATGTATCGGAAATTTTTGCTTTGATATTTAAGCTTCCTATCCCTACATCTACATATTTATATTTCTGAAAATGTTTTAAAAAAATAATAAAGCACATCATATCTTCCTTTGTTGTTTATTATGATGTTAAAATAAAATAAATGATTATTGAGTGACAGAAACACTCTGTTCTCTCATAAATTGCTGCAGATAGAATTTGCTTCCTGTCCCTTTGCCTCCAACGCTGCTTCCCTTCCATCCTACAAATGTGTGCATTCCAACAACTGCACCTGTTGTTGCGCTTGTTTCTCTATTTATATAGATGACTCCAGCTTCTATGCTGTTTATATATTCATTGATTTCTTTCTTATTCTTTGAATATAAACCAGAAGTAAGTCCATAATCAACATCATTTGACATCTTTATTGCGTCGTTGAATTCCTTATACTCTTCAACAAGCAGTATAGGAACAAAAAGTTCTTTTTTGACAAACTCATTATCATGCTTTACTTCTGTAATTGTGGGTTCAACATAAAATCCGCTTAAGTTAGTATTTACCTTGCTCCCACCATAAAGAATTTTGCCTGTTGCCCTGAGCTTTTCAACAGCGCTATTATAAGTATTAAATGCATTCTCGCTTATTAATGGACCCAGATAAACATTCTTCTCAATAGGATTGCCTATCTTAAAATCCCTTGCTTTGTCAATAAGCTTGCTTATAAACTGTTCTTTTATTGATTCATGAACATATACTCTTGAGCATGCACTGCATTTCTGGCCATTAAAGCCAAATGCGGCGCTTGCAATTCCGGATGCTGCTTTATCAAGATCAGCATATTTTGATACAATTGCAGGATTCTTGCCCCCCATCTCAACAATAAACATCTTCTGGAGATTGAGCTCATATGCCTTTGTAATCATCTTTGTGCCTGTGTTTCTTGATCCTGTGAATACAATCCCATCAACATCCCTGTTTGTTACAAGTTCATCCCCAACTTCTGATCCTGGCCCAGTCAAATAATTGAATACACCATCAGGAAGCCCAGCTTCTTTTAGCAATTCATAAATTTTCAGCCCAGTAAGCATTGTCATATTGTCTGATGAGGGCTTGAATATAACAGCATTGCCGGTAATCATTGCTCCTGTGCTCATCCCGACTGATATTGATAAGGGAAAGTTAAATGGTGCAAGCACTCCAAATACACCAAAAGGCTCCATTCTGATTGTTATTTTTTCTGGAGTTATTGCAGGCGCGCCCTGAAATCCGGATTCAACTTTTGCACTGCTTTCCTTTATCATATTCTTCCTTAAATATCCCTTGTTTGCCTCAAGCTCATTCGCATAATACCTAATAAAATCTATCGCTTCGTCTACCTCTCCTATTGACTCATACCTTGACTTACCGTTCTCATAGCTGAGGATTGCGCTGAGCATAAACTTATTTTTTGAGAATAAATCTGCCGCTTTCTTGAAGAGTGCGGCGCGCTCCTTGTAGGGCTTGAGCTTCCATGCTTGAGCAGCTGCCTTAGCTTCCTTTATTGCAAGCCTGGCATGCTCTCTGTTGCCTTTCTGGAAGTATCCTATAATAGTGCCGTCTATTGGCGATTTTTCAGTAAATTTCTGATCAGAAAGTATTTCTTTGCCACCTATATACATCGGATGAGTTTTTCCAAATATGTGCTCCTTTGCATTTTTTACCGCTTCTTCAAAAAGTGCATCAAATTCTGCTTCCTTTCCAGACTCAACAAACCTCCTATAAGTAAATTCATTTTCAAACTGCTTCATATAACCACTCCTTTTTTTGATTAACAAGAAACTATAATATTTAAACTATAAATTATATAATAATTAATTATATAACAATAAATTATAATAACTATAATAAATTAATTTTAAATATTTGATCTAAATAATTATAATACTTAGCAAGCAGAAATTATTAACTCTAGAGTTAATAATTAACAATAAATAAAAAAAGAAAAAAAATTAAAAAAAATAAATTAATTCAAATATTATTTTCTACCTCTCTTTGCTCTCTTTGCTCTTGCTACATATCCTGATTTATCTACAAAATATAGGAAGTCTTTATCTAATGAAAACTTTTCTGTACCTATCTTTGACTTTCTTCCTCTTTTATTGTTTTTCATTGGGGAGCGCCATACAAAGCCGTCCTTTCCTATGTAGTATAAATACCCTCCTTCCTTTTCAATTTTTTCTTTTCCAATTCTCTCTGCCATATTTTCACCTTTATTAATATATACTCAAAGGATAAGTTTAAATACTTATCGTCGAGAACACTCCGCTTGCAAATACCGTATATTAATCAAATTATAAGTAAATTTGTTTATGGAGAGTAGCACAAATCAAAATAAATTATATGGAAAAGCGAGGGTGAAATTTAAATATGCTTCGGGTGCAATTAGCGGAAGTATATGTAAATGCAAAAAAGATATATTTAAATATCTGAAATTTCATATATTATAATTATAATATTATAAATATGGTGAAAATATGCTAGAAACAACTATAGATCCTAAAAAATTTGAAAAACAAGATGATGAAACTGCTCATAATGTTGATGCCCGATTAGACTTTGGGATATATATAAACAGATTGGAGAAAGAGCTAAAAGGACTTACATATTCAAAAGAAGCATATAAGAATATAGAAGAAAATTTAGTTGAAATTAATAAAGAAATAGAAAGATTCAATAAAAAATCCAAAAAAATAGATGAGGAAGTAGCTAAAAGGCTTGATGAAAACTTAGACTTATTTTATAAATATGCAAGTGAACTCAAAAAGAAAAATGGGGATACTTCAATAATTGGAAGTGATATAGAGACTGCTATAGATAATACTAAAAAAGATGTATTATGGGAAAAAATAAGAATAAAGGTTGAAAAAGAATTAGAACTAGAATCATCAAAATTATCAAAAATTTTTGATATTTTGATAAATATTGATAAGAAGGCATTTGATCTACCATTATCTGTTCTTGATGAAAAAGATGAAAAAATAATAGAAGAAATATTATTAACTAATTATACAAATATGCCTGATACAAAAAGAGAAGATAAAAAAAGAGAAGATACAAAAAGATTAGTTGAAATTTCACGTAGAATCAATAAAAATATTTATCTAAGTTTTATACAACACCCAGTTTACTCAAAAATAGATAAAGAATCAAAAAAAGATCCAACAATATTAACTTCATTAAATGATAATATTGTAGAATATAATAAGATTAAAGAATTTTCTAATTATATAACAAATGAATTTGAAAATAAAATTGCAAAATATACAACTCCTTCAACAGAAGAAATACAGACTAATAATGTTATTACTGCAAATTTCCCAACAGAAGAAATAGCAGCGGCAACAATACAAAATACTACAACCAGTTCAAATGCAATTCCTCAAACAGAAGAAATACAGGTTAAAGAAGATGATATGCAAAAGTTTTGGAATAAATATGCATATGAAAATAAAGATATTAGTATAACGAAAGCTGCTTTGATGGCTTGGACGATGATAGATGACAAGTATCTTAAAATGGCAAAAGATGTTTTTGAGACGAATGAAGGAGAATTTTCCTGGAATAAAATTATAGCAATGCCTGAAAATGAGCTTAAAAATTATTTAGATGCATTAAAAAAAGCATATAAAAGTGAATATGGAGAAAGCAGAGATTTAAGCAATTCAGATATAATTAAAGCATATATGAGAGGTATAAGCAAGGATGATATAAAAAGTTATAAATTGACAGATGAAGAACGTGGCTTAGTAAAGAGATCAAGAAGAAGATTCTTTGGAATAAAAGATGATGAAAAACTAAAAGGTGCATTTTTAAGTGTAATGTATGCACAATATTTACTTAACAACAATGAGCAGAATGTGGTACAAACTCCCACAGCACCTTCTTCTCAAGCAGAAGAAAAATCATCAATACAACAAAATATCGCAACTTTTCAAGGAATAATTGAACATCAAATGGGAGTATTAGATAAAAAAGATGCAAAAATAAAAGAATTAAACGAAGAAATAGAAAAATTACAGAAAGAAATAAAAGAATTAAAAGAAGTAATTGAGGAACAACGCAAAGTATTAAGTGAGAAAGAGGAAAAAATAAAAAATTTAGAAGATGAATCTAATAGTAAAGATACAAAAATAGAAAAATTAAAAGGAAATACTCTAAGCGATAATGAACAGATTTCAACAGAATCAATAAAAAATTATGATAAACAAATAGAAGAAATATTTTTTAAAACAACATTAAAATATTTTAATAGAGGAAGATCATTTAAAGATTTTAAGGACAATGCTGGAAATAAATTAGAAGAATTAATAAATAGTCTAAGCGACACTAATATAAAAGATAAAAAAGATGAAAAAATTGATATGTTAAAAGAAGTAGTAAATGATAAATCAGCATATGAGGCATTTCGAAATGTGTTTAAAAACAATAAGTTCTCATTTCTAAACTTAAATAGTGAAGAGTATGGAACATTTGAAGACAGCTATAAAGAAGAATATAATAATAAATTAAGTAAATTAAGTAAAAAAGAGAATAAGAAGCTAAATAAAGAAGAGAAGGAAAATACTAAAATTACTTATAATATTAGTAATGTATATAACTATTTTAAAAACGCGACGTTAAAAATTATATATCGTCCAAGAAAAAAAGAATCATCGAAAAATGAAAGATCTGAAATAGATGAAGACGAAAATGAATCTGAAGTAGTTGAAGCGAGTGAAAATAATACCGAAGAATCTAAATCACCACTGTATAATTAAAATAATATAGAGATTTGAAAAAAATAATATCTCGGTTTAAATTTCAATTTGCATAATTTTATACAACTTACAGTGCAATTAATTTAAATATTTTATATATTTCAATCATATAAATTTAATTTTTTGTAAAATCGTCATAATCTCCCACCTCTTTTGAACTATTTGACTTTTCATATTCATCATCATTTTTATCATTATTAAAATCATTATTATTTGAATCTATTAATTTAGCATATAAATCTGGAATATACATTTGAATGAAGGATTTAACTGTATTTGTGGTTTCTTCTCCTAATAATTTATCATATTCATCAAGTGTATTTTTTAATTTATTGCCATCAATTTTATTTATCATATCTGTAAGTATTTGATATTGATCTGAATTTAATAGACCAAATTTGCTCATTTTTTCAATAAAATTTAATTTACCCATAAAATAGAATAGCGAGTATGTATACTTAATATTATAAATATCATCAATACACTTCAGCAACTTATCATTTATACTTTTTGTCTCAAAAATTTTTAATACTATATCATAATTAATTTTAATCTCATCAAGATATTTTATTGCAAGAAAAATAGAATAGTATTGTTTTGAATCTATTAGATTTTCAAAATTTTCTATAACAAACTTTTTATCGTAATCTTCTATTTTTGTGAAATTAAAAATTTTACACAAACTTGTTAAAAATATATAACCAATTATATCATTTTTGTTTTTCTTTTCGACAATCTTATTTTCTAATATTTTTTCAATAATTTTTTGGTCTAACAAGTCCTTTTCTAATAAAATTTTAATTATACTAAAAATATTATTTTCACTAACATTTTTGTCTCCTTCCTCTGACAAAAATTTCATACTATTATAAACATAGTTGTTGTTACTCAAAACCTTACTAAACCATTCACTATACTTATTCTTCATTATGTAATCAAAAAAATCAGAATTTAAAATTTTAGCATTTATCAATATATTAATAATTTCTAATAATTCAATTGATCCTTCATTCATTTGCTTATAAATATATGCAATTAAAGCATCTTTAACTGCCGATTTATATTCATTATAAAAGTTCTCCTTTGCAAAATTTGCAATATTTTTCAACTTATGTTTATGATTATATCTAAAAACAGCCATCCTTAATTCCCTTTCCCAATCCCTCTTTTTATTGCTCAAATCTCCTATTGCTTCATACCTTTCTTTTAATTTATTTATTATTTTGTCATTTATTGGTTTGTTAATTATTTTCTCAAAATTGTTCAATTTATTGTAAGATGACTGTATTTGTGCAGCTTTATTAATTATATAATTATAATTGTTATCTATTAAACATACATCTAATTTATCGTCTTCTGCGATTAATTTGAAAGAAATATTATTAAGTATATTATTATTTAAGTTATCTAAATAACTTATTTTTGAAGATGCTAAATCTTCAGAGCACGTTTTTTCTAAATATGAAAATGCACTTAATTTAATTAAATCAAATACCTCTTTTTTGTTGATTAAATTTTTCTTAATTCCATCATCTACAATAAGATAAAATTTGTATGATAGTATTTGATTGTCAAAAGACTTCTGTAAAACATCCAATAATTCATTGATTGTTTGTTTTCTTTGTTGCATGTCTATTTCTGTTCTTAATATAACATTTATATTTGAAATATCATGCTTTATTTTTGTAAATTTTCTATCAGTATAATTTTCTACATTGTTTTTTTTGTTATTTTTATTTTGATTATTATTTTTATTATTATTAACTATTTGCTTATTAGAATTAGAATTAGGCTGTTTATGTTCCTTCTTTATGGTAGGTTTTATTGGATTATTCTCTTTTTTTGTTTTGTCTTGATATGGCTGTTTATTTTTGACATTTGTTTCCTTTCTTGATGCTGGTTTTCTATATATAATTATAGATTTATCTGCCATAAGCACACTTTATATAATATCAAACAATATTTATAAATAATTATTAATTATCTTGATATTAATACTTTTTGGATGGTTCAGCTTACTTAATAAAATATTTAAAATAATGTAAAGTTAATTAATTTTTATATTTTATTTTTTTTGTTTATGTTATTAATTATTACAAGAATGATATTGCAATATTATAGCACTTCATTTAAATATTTATCTTTATAATTATAGATAAAATAAGGCGAATTTTATGATTAACATAAAGTTTATTGATAAAATAGATAGCAAAGGCTATACATTTATTGAGGGATTTCCAGGTGCGGGGTTGGTAGGCCCAATGGCAATAAGTTATGTCGTAGATAAATTAAATATGAAATTTGTGGGTTATGTAGAGAGTGATGAGTTTCCACCTGTTATTGCAGTTCATGATGAAGAGCCAATGCCTCCTGTGCGCATATATGTAAGCGAAAAATTAAAGCTCATAACAATACTTGCCGAGTTCGCAGTGCCACTTGAGCTTACTCAGGAGTTCTCAAAGGTACTTTATGATTATATTAAATCAAGCCATATCACTAAAATTATATCAGTTGGCGGCATGCCATCATCACAGCAGAATATAGACAACGAACTGGTATTTTTCATTGCTTCTGATGATGCGCTTAAGAAGGACACGCAAAAGCAGGGTTTAAAGCCAGTTGGCGAGGGCGTTGCTACAGGGATAAGTGCAATGTTAATGCTCTATTCTGTGGTTGATAATTTTTCTGATTTTAGCATATTGGTTCCTGTTGATCCAAATATACTTGACCCTAAATATGCTGAACTGGCTGTAGTAAGCTTGAACAAAATACTAAAGCTCAACATCGACGTTGCCGAGCTTGACAAGGAGGCTAAGGAGGTTGAAGCTAAGATAAGGGAACTTATGAAAAAGAGCAAGGATATGCAGGATGCACATAAAAGAGCAATTGATCAGACAGGTCCATCAATGTATGCATAATTTGAAAGCAGTAATATAATTATCAATCTTTAACAATATTTCAGCAATTAGAAAATTATAAATATGATAAATTTTATTTCTTTATGGTGTTTTTATGTGCTCTTATGAAAATTTTTTAAAAAAGGAAAAAGGAGTAACAACTAAAGAAACTGCTAAACCTCAAGAGAATAATATACCGCTAAGAAATGATAGTATATCAAACAAAGAAAATAATATAAAACCTAAGACATATGAAGAACAGCCCTCTTCAACTTTCGCTAAAATGAAATCAGCGGTCATTGCTGGGGCAATGTATCTTGTAGCTATTCCAATGAGCATTCTATTATTCACATTGATAGCCACTGCAGTTGTTTATGAAAAATTTACAAATAAGCCAATCTTTTTCAAGGCAGATGACACAGACAGAGATTATAGGGAAGATAACAAGAATGCAAAGAAATAATTATCAAAGGAGCAACAAATTTATAAATATAATTGGTTATAAATAAATTTATTATTTTTTGGTTAAGCAGGGGTGGCAGAGTCTGGTCTGGCTTGCTGGCCACGGAAAATTGCGCAGGACTTAAGATCCTGTGGCTTAGCGCCTTCGAGAGTTCAAATCTCTCCCCCTGCATCATCAAAACCTCCTGCAAAAGTATTTATATATTAACATATAGTTATCAAAAGCTTTAAATAAACATATTGTTTATTATTGATATATGGATAGTTTAATCGAAAAGGTTAGGCGTGCAGTCGAAAACTCGCCGAACGGAATCGCTAGGCTAGAAACACTTGAGAGCCTGCAGCTCTGTGGCAAATCTACCTTAAAAACAACACTGAGCAGGTTGGGCAAGTCAAGCAGAATTATTCGACTGAAGCGTGGTGTATATTCATCAAATCCAATAAGAGACGCATTCATAGCTGCGCAGTGCATCTACAGCGGATACCTCGGTTTTTCAAGTGCGCTATATGTGCACAAGCTAATTGCAGAACTTCCATTCCTTATAACTGTAGTCACAACATATAAGTCAGCCACGACGGCTATTGGGGTATATGAATTTAGGGCTATTGCAATGAAAGAAAAAGCAATTGGATTCAAGAATTTTGGAAGCATGATAGTTTCTACTAGGGCAAAAACCCTATTTGATTGCCTTTATCTAGAACAATATTCGATAGAAAGGGATAAACTTATTGAGGCTTATAGAACAGCAAAATTAAGTTCTGATGAACTAAGGGAATTTGATTCGTATGTGAAACGCTTTGTTTCAAAAAAAAGGCGTGCCAAGTTTGATAAGGTAAAGAAAGAGATAATTAGTAAAGGTTGAATTTAATGGAGCTAGACTTAGAGATATGCAGGACGATTGCCATTCGCTACGGGCTTCCTCTCCAATTTGTATTCAAAGAGTTCCACCTAATGGATGTTGTATCCCAAATAGCTGCGATTACAATTCAAAAGCCCAGCTCGCTGGTATTTAAAGGTGGCACTGCACTCAATAAAGTATACCTTCAAAAAATGCAGAGGTTTTCAGAGGATGCCGATTTTGATCTTGTAACAAAAAACTCTCGCCAAAAACTTTACAAATTTAGCAAAAAACTCGCAAGCGAAATCAATGGTTATGAGATTGTGGAGTTGCGCAGAGTGCGTTCTACAATACAGTTTTACTGTATGTATGAGACTCCGCTGGGCGGAAAGGATCATGTCAGGATTGATATAGCTCCAAAAAGGCTACTCACTGCCAAGCCATTGGAAAATAACATGATAATTTCCGAGTTCACACACTCTTCTATAAGTGGTATATCAATTTATTCTATAGAAGATCTGACCGCACGCAAGATGCATGCGCTTGCAGATCGTGCAGAAGGTAAGGACTTATACGATGTTCACATGGCGCTGCCGATGTGCTCCAATAAGGTGCTCAAAACTGCGATTGAATTGATGCTGAAGTCGGAGGGCGAAAGGGGAACAGCAAGTTCATTCATGCAAAGATTAATTATACACATGAAAAAGTGCGATCCAAAGAAAATGGGCAATCTTACGAATCCATTTATCCCAGCTGCAATCAGGCCAAAAAGTTGGGAGGAGCTAAAGAATGACCTATTAGCAATACTCGAAGGCTTCCAAAATAGTCTTTAAGTTTATAAGTTTGGGATGTGATCTCCTAACACTTCCGAGAGTTCAAATCTCTCCCCCTATACTATCAAAACCTCTTGCAAAAATATTTATATATTAACATATAGTTATCGGCTTTGCTCCTTTAGTTCATCCTGCTCCTTAAGTCGCAGTTCTGCTCCTAAAGTAAATTTTAGAGCAGACTTTTAGAGCAACGCTGGACATAATATCTACATTTATATTGGTAATTGAAGGAGGAAATGAAGAATATGCTGGAATCGCTCTTGGGATTATTACAAACGTTGTTCAGTTTGCAATCAATGCCATAGAAAAGATAATCCCACACCCTCCATCCAAATTTACAATTTTTCCAATTAGGAATGAATGTGGCTTTACAAATAATAATATAAAATACATTAGTGCACTGACCAATACTTTTTGTTTTTGATGAATTGGCGTTGAGCTTCAAGCAGGTCAAGAAAAAACAGCTTATTATCTCTTCTAAGCATCATCAATATTCTACCGCTTGATGTTGGCCCTATTCCATAAGTTGAAAGTGCTATAACTGCTCTGCCACCATATGATTGAATTAGGCTTGCAAGCTTCATCATTTCTGCTTCTGTCTCTTTTTCTTTTTTGATCAGAGGCTTGCTTTTTCTCTTCTTTATTATATCGCTGAATCTTTCATCATACATTGCGATCATGGTGCTTCCACAGCTCATACATTTTATTTCATTTTCATTTTCTACCTCTGATAGTTTTTTAGTGAATATAAATCCACAATATGTACAGATAAGCTTGGTTTTTTTAGATAAAAGAGAATTGGCAAATGATTCAAGAAGTGCGCTGCTTGGAAGGATAGGCATTACAAGCTCTTTTGTATAATATGCAGATTCAAGTATTGCTTTTGATATTGGAGATGGTGCTTCGAGAAATATTCTTTTGATTCTGTCTTCTTTCAAATCTTTAATCAGCTCTTTTATTGGCTCTATATCAAAATAATTATTGCAGAGCTCGCGCATTGCTTCATTATAAGGTGGTGTATCCTTAAAAAATGTTATTAGTTTTTTTGAAGTATTTTTTGATATTGTTGATTCCCTGCCGATTATTCCAAAAAGTTTTGCAATGATTATAAATTTATAACGAAATATCTCAGTATTTGCTACTGCTTCCGGTAAACTTTTCTTAATATCTAAATCCTTAATCATATTCAAGCTATAATTAATTTTATCATATTCTGATTCTATAAATATTGAATAAGGTGATACTCTTATATTTACACTGCTCCCAAATCTGCTTGTAATCAAATAGCTTATAATCCTTGCAAGCGCTTCATTAGCAAGAGTTCCGAGCCATGTATGGATTATACAAGCATTATCTAAAATTTCTATTGTTCTATTATTAGCAGAAAATATTTTTTGCTGAGTTGCTATAAATGAATTAAGTTTATTATTCAATTCTTTATTGAGATATTTTGAATCAAATCCCTCTTTAAATATTTTTGACACTTTTTCAGATACTTCTTTTGATACTGGAATATCTTCACCAGTCCAATCAGGAATTGCAGCTTCAAGATCAGCACTCGGCTCAACAAAGATCGTATGCTCATCAATGCTTATAACCCTCCATGGCAGGCCCTTTGTTATGAATGTGCTCCCTTCATTTATTTCGCTCGCAACAAATCTTTCATCAAGGCTTGATATTCTTTTATTATCTATTATATTTCTGACTTCATAGCGTTTTGTATCTGGTATCACGCTTAAATGTTCATAATAATACATTCTTGTTGATGGTGCAGTTGATATGCTGCTCTCATTATAAATAATAAGATGCTGCTTTGCCATAAATTCAAGCAGATTCTTAAAATTTTCAATGCTGATTTTGCTGTATAACATTGATCTTTTAATAATTGAGTATGCTTCATTTACTGTGCATTCATTTTTATCAAGTGCAATCCCACATATCTGTGTTGCAAGGACATCAAGCGCTTCAAAATGCATTGGAAATTTTTCCACAATACTGCTCTTTACATTTTCAAATATTGCAATTGATTCAATAACATCTATTATCGAGGGAGAAATTATAATTCCTTTAGGTATTTTTGAGATTGAATGTCCGCTTCTTCCAACTCTTTGTATCAGTCTTATTGCTTGTCTAGGGGATCCATATTGTATTACTAAATCAATATTGCCTATATCAATGCCAAGCTCTAATGAGCTTGTCGCAATAATGCTCTTTATCTTTCCTTCTTTGAATTTATTCTCAAGTTCTATTCTATCTTCTTTTTCAAGCGAGCTATGGTGCACTCCAATGCCTCCAAAATTATTCAATGAATTCATATAAAGAAGCCTGCTTCCGAGCGCTTCTACAATTTGCCTTGTGTTTGCGAACATGAGCGTTGAGCTTGAGGATTTTATATAAGAAGAGATGAGCTCGAGCCTTGCAAGCGCGCTGCTATCCAATCCAAATTTTTCCTTAAGTTCATCAAGGGCCTTTAATGGTTTGTTTGGACTATATATATGCAGTTCAATATTCCGCTCCATCATTACTGATATAATTTTGCACTCATTTTCATTGCATAAAAAGTTTTTGATTGATTCAGGATCGCCGACAGTCGCACTGATGCCTACTCTTTGGAAGCTTGCAAGCTCTGCAAGCCTTTCAAGCGCAAGTGAAAGCTGTGCGCCTCTTTTTGAAGAATAAAGCTCATGTATTTCATCAACTACAACCACCTTAACTTTCCTGAGTGCATTATGGAAGCTCTTTGTTGGTAGTATGCTTTGCAGAGTTTCAGGTGTTGTAATAAGAACTTGAGGAGCATTCCTGGCTTGTTTTGTGCGTTCGCTTTGTGTTGTATCTCCGTGCCTTACAGCAATGCTGATTCCAAGTTCGCTGCAAAGCCACTCTATTCTTTTTATCATATCTCTGTTAAGGGCGCGCAGCGGTGTAATATAAATAATGTTTATTCCACCTAAATTAATCCAATTATTTGAGAGATTGTTAAGGAGAGGTAGCATAACTGCCTCCGTTTTTCCTGAGCCTGTTGGTGCTATTACAATACAATTGTAGCCGTTGCTTATTGTATCTATAGCTGCATCTTGTATTGCTGTATAAGTTTTGTATTTTTTTAGAAATATATCAAATATATTTGTGTTTGAATTATTATCTTTATTTTTATTATTCTGCATAATTAGCACAATTTTACAATTTATTTGATTTATTTAATTCTATGTATGAAAAATTTCTATTCCACAGAATGGAGCATTTTATCTATATATTTTAGATTCTTTTTATTTTTATTATTTTGAAATCAATAATTATATTAGCTTTTTTGTTAAAAATTTGATAAAAAAATAGAGAGAAAAATCTACTTATGAGCTATTGTTGAATCATTTTTTATTATATTTATACTCTTGTGCTTGCGTAATCAATCAACCTTTTTGTGATTTCATACATTTCTATTGCACTTTCACATTCTTCTTTTTTTGCCAGATGTGTCTTTTCATTTTCATCATATTCCTCAAGCTGTTCCTCTCTCAATGTTTCCTCTTTTTCATCAGAGATTTCAATAAGCTCAGAAGAGAGTTCACTTGGAATCTTTGCGTTTACTACTAGGTATTCTATATCATCTATTTTGTATGTTGCATTTATTTGGGTTTTCTTTTTTGTTGAGAGTGCGTTCAGAATTTTTTCTGTAGCTTTTCTATATAGTACTGATGCAATTATGTAATTCTTTGCATACTTATATTTGTTTGCTAGCTCAAAGTCGTGTATTGCTTTTACAATCAATTTCTTTTTCATTTTAATCAATTAGAAATCTAATGGTATATTTAAATACTTTATCTACATATTTCATATATGACTAATAAAATATAGACATTTGTAAATTTATAAAATATAAAAGTAAAATTAGTGAGAATGTATGGATGCAGAAAAGCTTAATTTCTTTTTCAGCAGTGCTATGTTCTTTGCAAATGAATCAAAAAATAGTGAAGAAGCACTTACTGGAATGGCCAAGGTTTTAGAGAAAACACTTGATATTGATAAAGTAACATTCATAATGCTTAAAGATAGGCAGGAATTGAATAAGAAATATGATCAATCATTTACAGATTATTTAATAAATACTAAAAAATTTTATATAGATAATAATCTGAGTGATTTTTCATCCTTTTCAACTTTAATAAATTATAAAAATAATGGATATAAAAGTTGTATGTTTTTTCCTTTAATATTAGACGGAAAGGTAAGCTTCATCATCGAGTTTTTATCAAAAAAGGAAGAACAATTTAATGAACGTTTGATTGATTATATAATGCCTGGAGTATATCTTGTAGCTTTGTCAATTACATATAAAAATGAAACTAATATAAGCAGAAGACTTGCAACATATTTTGATGCTGTATTTGCAGATGCTAATCCCCAAATGCTTGTATCAAGCGATGATGATATAATAAGAGCTAATAAATCGGCAATAAACTTATTCTCACTTGAAGTTCCAGAAATGAGAAAATTAAAGGATATATTAAAGATAAGCTTCAATGATCTTAAAAATCAACAGAAAATTATATATAATTCTAAAATGTATCGTGTAAGTGCAAATATTATAAATGATAATTTAGCTAGAATTATTGTAGAGGATATAACACAAGCATCAAATTACAACAGCATAATAAATGTCCTAAACAGGAGCAATAATACATATATAGTATATTTAGATAATAATTTTTCAATAGTTGATATAATAGGTTCTGGCAATTTATTTGAATATACAAAAGAGCTTCTTATAAACAACAATTTTCTTAACATTATTGGAAAAGAACAGTCAGAAAAGTTTAAGAACTCCTTAATAAATGAATCATCAGGAGTTTTGGAAATTTTAAGAGAATCAAAAAAGAGCAGATTCAATTATATTGCAAAGAAAGTTGAAAATGGATATGTAGTGATGTTGCAAGATGCAAAACTTGAAAATGATGTTGCTTTACTAAAGTCAAACATCAATAATTTGCTTGAAATAAATTCTGGGGTTGTTTTGGGTGTTGATGAAATCGGCATAATAAGATATTCAAATATGGCAGTTGAAAATATATTTGGATTAAAAAGAGAAATGCTAAATGGGATGCAATTAAAGAATTTATATATAGAAGATGATATATTAGGAAGGGATTTGAATTATGTAAAGAATGGCGGTAAAATTGATAACACATTTGTTAATATTAGAGCTAAAGATTCAGTTATATCAGCGACGCACTCAATAAGGCTTATGGACAATGATAATGATGGAATAAAATATATAATCATAATAAATGAGCTTGAAACTAAAAGGAAGTTAAATGAACTTATGAGCTCCATTGCTTCAAAAGAGAGCACCATAAAGAAACTTGAAAATGAGACTGATTTAAAATCAAAGTTTATATATAACATATCACACGAGCTTAAAACTCCGCTGACAAACATAAAAGGTTATTCAAAACTTCTTTACGATGGTGAATTTGGTGCGCTTACCGATGAGCAGAAAGAATATATTAAAACAACACTTGATGAAGCAGACAGGCTTATGTTAATAATACAGCAGGTTCTTGATGCCGCAAAACTTGAATCAAATAAAATCAAGCTTGAGCTTAAGGAAGTTGACCTGCAGAATATGGTAAACAATCCAAGCATCAAAGCATTAGAAGATTCTGCAAAAAGCAAAGGGCTGCAGTTTAATTGGGAGGTTTCATGGGAGGTGCCCAAGATCACTGCAGACCTTAATAGGCTTTTGCAAATATTTGTAAATTTGATAGGAAATGCGATAAAATTTACTAACAGCGGAACCATAAGTGTAAAAATAATCAGAAAAAGTAAAAAATTCATCCAGTGTAATATAATTGATACTGGGATTGGAGTCAGCGAAGAAGATAAAAAGAAGCTTTTCAGGAAGAAGTTCTATGAAGCTACAAAGAAAGGACTTGTGCAGCAGACTAATTCAGGAACTGGGCTTGGGCTTACAATTGCAAAGGATCTTGTCAAGCTGCACGGCGGCAAAATATCCTTTGAATCAGAGCTTGGAAAAGGAAGCATGTTTTGGTTTACTTTGCCTATAAATCCAAAACAGAAAAGGGAGAAGCAGGAAAAACAGGACAGCACGCAAAGCAGCATGCAGAAAGCATCAGAAAGTAGAAGCAATGCTTAGTTATAAGAATTTCTATATAATCTAACAAAAATGAGATGATAGTAAAATATATATATTAAACAAATCAAAATAAAAATAAATAAATTAATAAATATTAATAAAATATTTGAGTAGAGTGTTAAAATGTCAAGCAAAACAACCGGAGTAATTGTATATATTGTGCTTTTATTATTTGTCATTATTGCATGGTTTCTAGCAACGCACTTTGCGCTTCCAACATTCAAATCACCAGTTACAACACCTCCATCAAACACACAGAATACTAGCAACACTGTTAAAACTCCTCCTAAAAACACAATAACTGTTATACCTTATATTTATTCTTGCAACAATTTAATGCTTGATTTTCCTGATATTTTAAACAATTCAGGTGCATCTGTAAATGAGCAGTGTAATTGGACAGGTGGCAATTTAGGATTATGGGTGGCTAGTTCAAACTTTAGTTTTGAACATATTAATTTAATAGGTGCTAACGGAAAAACATATATTAATCAAACAACAACATATACATGCCCTACATTTTATAGCAACTTTACATTGCCAGCAGGAACATACAATATTATATTTAAAGTTGGTTCTATAACATCAGCTCCAACTGCATGCAAGCTTGCACTTATGAAGTTTAACCAAACACTTATACCTTCTCAACAAATTTATTCATTTGTATATAATGGAAACTTTAGTACAGGAACATATACAGGATGGCAGCTTACGGGCAAAGGCTTTGGATCAGCACCATTGAATATAACAGCAGCAAATAAGAATACAACATCAGAATGTTATATTAGTGCGCCATGGGTTGGCTATAATGGTTCTTATGTCGGTACAACATTTAACTGCGGTACGAGCGTTGCACCTGGCAATCTGACATCAAGCCTTTTCTATGCAAACAAGCCTTTCTTGAATTTCAAGATAATAAGCCCTGAGAATAATTTTCTTTATGTTGAAATTCTTTACAGTAATAATACACCAGCAATAATAGCCCACTATAATACATACAATACAACACCTCAAATCTCCAATGCCTCTTCAACATTTATGAATGCAACTATACCTCTTTTGACCGTGCAAGGCAAACCAGTGAGAATAAGAGTTGTTGCAGACACCTTGACCAGAGAAAGATTTATAGCAGTTGGAGATTTTGCATTATCAGATAAGCCTGAAGAAACTCCAGGAATATTAATAGGTACTTACAATATAACATAAATAATATAATCTTTTATTCATGGGCAACATTAATCTGTCTGTTTCATCTTCTTTTTTTCATTTTCTTTGATTATTTTTTCTTATTGTGATTTCTTTTATATTAGAATTTGCACAAGTTGTTGCAGAACTTGATGGAAAAATAAGTGGAATTATAACAAGTTTAGAGGAAAAAATAAAAGCAAAAGATGAAGAAATAAAAAATTTAAAAGATGAATCTAATGATTTGCATGAAAAATTAAAAAAACTCACTGATTATATCAATAATAGACAAAGCAAAGAACAAATTGTAATACAAGATAAATTTAAAGTTATACCTGAAATAATAATAAAATTAATTGATGTTAAAAATATGATGAGTAAAAACAGTGTTGGAGGCGAACTTGCAAAAAACATGCCAGTTGATATAATATTAGTTAAACCAAACGATGATGGAAGAATGGTATATCTTTATAAAGGAAATAATTCCACTATTACTTTATATTTACCAGATATTGATAATAATGGCAAACTTAAAGAAAATCCACAAGCCTATATCACAAAAATAATAGCTAATTTAAATAACAAAGAATTAACAATAGACCAAATGTTGATTTTTGATTTACAGAAAACAAATAAAAAATAATCGATAGCTTATCATTTTGAATTTTCAAGTTTGATTCTATTTTTAATTATAATAAATTAATAATTATAATATATTTATGAAATATTAATTGATTTAGTTTGTACAATAATTATAAAATAATTGTTATATACAACAAATATTATTATAAATTTATAGCAATCATTTATTAGTATTTTTATTATAAATTATAATAAATAAAAGGTGAACTAGTATTGGGTGCAAAGATGGCAGTATATTTAGAAGAGTTAATCCTTCATAATTTTAAATCTTTCAAAAGAGCAGATATAAAGTTTGATAAAGGATTTACCTGTGTTGTTGGTCCAAATGGATCTGGAAAATCAAATATATGTGATGCCCTTCTGTTTGTCCTTGGTGAAAGTTCACTTAAAAGAATGCGCGCTCAATCTGTGATTCAATTATTTAATAATTCGGCAGATGCAAACACCAAAAAATCTCTGCCTTCAAAGGCTTATGTTAAGGCAAAATTCAAACTTGATAAGGGTGAGCTTGAGATTGCGAGAATTATAAAATCCAACGGTAAAGTTGCGTATAGACTTAATGATAAGAGAGTTACAAAGCAAGAGCTTGTAGAAGCACTTTCATCTATAAAAAGTAACATCAACGAAACAAATACTATAACTCAAGGTGAAATAACATATCTGCTTAATTTAAGTGCTAAGGAAAGACGGAGCCTAATAGATACTGCAGCAGGAATCAAAGAATTTGATGATAAAAAGAATATATCATTAAAAGAGCTTGAAAAAGTTGAACAGAAGATTAATGAAGCGAAAATTATACTTAATGAGAAATTTGGCTTTCTTGAAGAATTAGAAAAGGAAAAGAAAGATGCAGAGTACTATATTGAGTTAACTACTTTAATAAAAAAGGCAAGTTATACCTTGCTCAAATTAAGAGAGAATGAAGTAGAAAATAAATATAATGAAGCTTTAAATTCATTTGACAAAATAAATTCAACAGTCAAAGAACTTGAAAACAAGATAAAAAAGATTGATGAATCAATCACATTAAAAAGTGAAGAACGTAACAAATATTCCAATCTGCTCAATAAGAAAAATACAGAACTTGGTTCACTCAATAAAACTATTGAGGAACTAAACAAGAATTTTGCGGTATATTCCACACAGAAAGAATCTCTCAAATCAAACTTATTATCAATTAATAAAAGAATTAGTGATGATAAAAATTCACTCAATTCAATTATTACAAAAATAAAAGAGAATAAGCTTATAATTGAAACATTAAATATAGAGCTAGAATCAAAAATACAAATGCTTCCAAAAGAGAAACAGAATATTTCTGAGATTGCAGATAAATACTCAACTCTAAACTCTTCAATAAACGAATTAATGGAAAAACTTAAAAGTGTAGAACTAGAGATTATAAAGTATGACTCTCATATTGAGAATTTAACAAATGAAATAAAGGAGGCTTTATCGCGCAATGATATGTTTGAATCAGATCATAATGAAGTGCTTCAAAAGATAAATGAAACGAAAATAAAAATAGAGGAAAATTTGAAGGATATAAATACAGCAAAAGATGAAATATCAAAAATCAACAAAGATATTAATCAACTCAAAGAACAACAAGGAAAATTAATGAGAGATGAACTTATTCTTAGGGAGGAGCTTGCAAGAGATAGTAGATCAAATAAAGTAGTAGATTTACTTAAAATGCATTCGATGAAAGGAGTTTATGGGCGGGTGCTTGATCTTTGTATTTATAATGAAAAATATGGGAGAGCAATATATGCTGCTGGAGGTGCAAGGATGAATTATATTGTTGTGGATAAAATAGAAACAGCTAATTCAGCAATAAAATATTTAAGAGATAATAATCTCAGAGCATCATTTATACCATTAGAAGATATAAAAATTCAATCAATTAATACAAAAAGCAATGTAAATTTAGATTATGTAATCAAACATGTAGAATATGATAAAAAATTCAGTAAAGTTTTTGAATATGTATTTGGTGATACATCAATAATATCAAATTTGCTCGCCTCAAAAGGAAATATTGGAAGTAGATATGTAACGATTGAGGGGGATCTTATTGAAAGTAATGGGATAATAACCGGAGGTGTGCTAAAAGTTTCAAATATATCAGAAGCAAAAATGAAAAATGTAAAAAATGAATTAGAAGATGTAAATAATAAAATAATGGATCTTGAAAATGCTACGGATTCAATAAAAGCAGAGATTGCAGAATATGAAAAAACAAAGCTTGGCAATGAAATACTTCTAAGGACACTTATTGATAATGAAAAGAGAATTGCATCAGAAATTGCATCGGTTTCTTCTACAGTAAAAAATAAAGAAGCTTCTGTGGTTCAGAGCAAAGACAAAAGAGCAAAAATAATTGAAGAAGCAATGAAACTTAAGGAATCACTCAAAACATTAAATGATGAATTTAATATTATTAAGGGATTATTTGAAAATGCTTCTAAGAAAGGCGGAAAAGAAAATGAGGAAATAGAAAAACAATTACGTTCTTCAATAGAAAAGATTAAAATTGATAGTGCATCTATTAAAAAAGAGAATGAAATGTTGATGTCAAAGGAGAAAGAAGTTGAAACACAAATCGATGCAATGTCTACCGAGATAGCTTCCAGTGAGCATGAAATAATAAAGATTGATAGTTTGATAAATGATATAAATAAACAAAGAGAAGAATTAAAATCAAAACTTGAAGGACATGATAAAGTTAGTTCTGAGATATACAAGAAAATTAGTTTACTTGATGATGAAATTGCAAAGCTCAGCGAGGAAAAAGGCAAATTAACAAGCAATAGGATGAGTTTTGAAAGAAATTATATAGAAACCGAAAGTAAAATCTCTCAGTACAAAACAAGGCTAGGAGATATAAAAGCAGAGCTTATTGGATATGAAAATGTTGAAATGATAGAAGAAAAGGATATTTATAAGATTGATAGTCAGATTACCGATGCAAAAAATAAACTTAATAAATTAGGCAATATAAATTTAAAAGCTCCAGAAGTATACAGTGAAAAGAAAAGGGAAACTGATGAAGCGATGGAAAAGATGAAAACATTACAATTGGAAAAAGATTCTATAATAAATATGATAAACCAAATAGAATCAAAGAAATATGATGTATTTATGGAAACATTTGAAGTAGTAAACAAGAACTTTATGCAATTATATAAATATGTATTTGATGGAGAAGCCCGTCTTGTTTTGCAAAATCCTAAAGATATATTTAATTCTGCATTACTTATTGATGCAACGCTTAGAAACCAAAGGCAAAATACCGAGCAGTTTTCTGGTGGCCAAAAAACACTGTTGGTATTAATGATAATACTTGCGCTTCAAATTAGAAATGCAATGTCACTTTATATATTTGATGAAATTGATGTGTCACTTGACAAAGAAAATGCGAAGAAATTATCTAAACTAATAAAAGAGTTATCAAAAAGTTCACAATTTATAGTGGTAAGTCACAATGATGTGTTAATTACTTCTGCAGATACCGCAATAGGTGTAATGATAAGGAATAATGAATCACACTCTGTTGGAGTAAGAGTCGCAGATATAAATGAGGTAAAAGAAAGTACAGAACAGGTGCAAGCATAAAATATTATAAATTAAAGTTATATTTATTTTTAAAATTGTGTTCTAATGCAAAAAGTAAAACAAGTAAAAAAGAGCAGAAGAGTAGAAGAGGTAAATTTAACCCCAATTTATATTCTACTGATTACTTTCTTTGTACTTTATATTATATTTCAATCAAATGCAATTCTATCATTTTTATTTGGTGCAGGTTTAATTATACTTATAATTCTTGCAATTATCTTTGAATTTGCAATAAGTTTCAAAGAAAGTGGATTTAAAAAGAATGCGTTTGAAATTATAATTGCGCTTGCGATTGTTATAATATTTTGGATTATACTTAGAATATTATTAAATAATTCAGTTCCGATTGATGTTGTACCAAGCTGCAGCATGCTTCCTAACCTCCATAGAGGTGATCTTATAGTCGTTCAAGGAGTTGATAAAAGCAATATATTTGCTCCTATAATTAATATAAGTAATAATGAATTCAATACATTAATGCAAAATATAAACAATGAATCACTTGTTTGTGTTTCTTATATTCAAAATCAAAATCACGCTACAATTACTCAATTTTATCAAGCTAATGAATCAATAGGTTTGATGAAGGAAAGCACAAGTACTATTGTACCATCAAATTATCAAGATAACAATCCTATAAAATACAGTTGTGGAATAGCAAATGTGCTGCTGTCAAATGGAACTGTAAAGAAAGAAGCATATACAAATGCAATAACAATCAACAATGTAACAATTAAAGGGGATAGAAATAACAGCATTGTTGTATATAAAACAGTTCCGCAAGACTTATTCTACAAATATGGTGATACTTATATTGTACATAGAGCATACGCAATACTAAATGCAAGTGGAACTTATTATGTTTTAACAAAAGGAGACAATAATCCTGGATTAGATATACAATATGATAATATGCCACCATCATTAAATTATGTTGAAGGAAAGGTAATTTTTGGAATACCTTATTTAGGCTATTTAAAGCTTGCAATGAGCTCAAGCTTTATTGAGCCTGCTGGATGTAATGAAACATTGCAAGATGAATAAAATTAATCAATAATTTTTATAAGGTGCTATAATGGAAGATGAAGATAAAGATAAAGATGAAGATAGTAAGAACAACAAAGAAGAAAAAATTGATATTGATACTATTAAAAAGATATATAAAGCAGGTTATTCTGCGGTTAAGGAGGCTGCATCCTATGTAAAGCCCGGAGTTAAGCTCTTAGATGTTGCAGAGAGGATTGAGCATAATATAATAGAACAGGGGTATAATTGTGCATTTCCTATAAATCTCTCAATTAATGAAGAAGCAGCACATTATACTCCTTCATTTCAAGATGAAAAAATATTTAATGAGAAGGATGTAATTAAAGTCGATTTTGGTATTGAAGAGTTTGGGATAATGAGCGATTGTGCTGTAACTGTTGATCTATCTGGTGATCATGCTGATTTGGTTGATGCATCAAAAGAAGCAATAGATGCAGCACTTAGCATTATAAAAAGCGGTGTTGAAGTGGGCAAAATAGGGCAAGAAATAGAGAACACAATTAAAAAAAGGAATTTAGCGCCTATCAAAAATCTTGGGGGCCATGGATTAGGAATTCATGATCTTCATGCAGGGCCATTTATACCAAATTTTAATAATAAAGATGATACAAAGTTAGAAGAAGGAACAATCATTGCAATAGAACCTTTTGTCACTAATGGGAAGAGTGGAATTGTTATAGAAGGTGATACGTGTGAGATTTATCAACTAGAAGCAGAAGCAATAGTTAGGTCACAGAATGCTAGAAAAATTATGAGTGCAATAATAAACAGATATAAGAATGAACCTTTTGCAGTCAGATGGCTTGCAAATGAATTAGATTCAAAATTTGGATTATATTCCAGTATAAGCGAGATATTCCGCACAGGTGCACTCAATGCATATCCTGTATTGCTTGAACAAAGCAAAGGTTTAGTTGCACAAACAGAAGTTAATGTTTTAGTTGGCACTGACAGCTGTGAGCTCCTTACAAAATAAAATAAAAAAATCATTGCCTATCTTTTTCTTTCTTTTCGATAGCTTCTTGTACTGCTTTTATCGGCAGCATCATACATTTTAATCTTGAAGGACCAGGATCTATTCCTATTATTTCGACCATTTTTTTAAATCCTATTTTTTTTATTTCATCTATACTCTTTCCTTTAATATAATCTGTAAGCATGCTTGCACTGCTTGTATTAATCGCACAGCCTCTACCTTCAAATTTTGCATCTTTAATTATATTTTTTTCAATCTTTAAATATATTGTAACATCATCTCCACAGTAAGGATTAAATTCATGGTATGATACTGTCGGTTCATGCATTGAACTTTTATTATGTGGATGTTCATAATGTGCTATAATTTGTTCTATATAAAGATTATCAGCCATAAAATCAACTTTAATATAATAAGTTCATCTAAAATATTAATATTCTATTTTTATATTTCATATTTATATTAATTCCGCTAATTTTTCTCATTTTTCTAATATATATAAATATAATTATATAAAATATAAAATTAACTATCGACTGTTAAAATATTAATTAACCTAAAATTCTTCAAGTTAATAAAATTAATAAAAAATTATGTTAGATGATAAATATACAAAAGTATTAAAAAAACTTTAATTATATATAAAACAAACTTCATAATATATAATGTAAGGGATTGACAATGAATCCCTTGCACCACCCACAATCATTCACCACCACCCACACATTATATTTGTGGTGAGATTATGACAAAACCAAAATTTGAAATAAGAAAATTGGATGAGAAAAGATCTGTAATAGAGAAAAGGCTCAAAATTGTTGGAAAGGACAAAAGCGGAAAAATAATGTCATACTATGTATGGCTCTTCTTCTTTCTTGAAAAGAATAAAACAAAAAAAGATAAACGCAAGTAAATATGGCAAAATAAATACAATGAAAATAGTGGTGGGAAAATGAATAGAGAAATCAAAAGAACAAGAAACAGCGTAAGCGCTGAAAGGAGCAGAAGAAAAGATAGCAAGGAAATAAAAAGAATCTCAAGAATTCAGAAATATTATCTAATTCCTTATCAGGAGAATGTTGATCTTGGAAAACTTGCAGAAGAAATTATTGAAATAAAAGGAGTTCAAGAGGTCAATATTGGGGACAGTGGAGAGGGAGATAAAGATAACGATTACGGACTTATCGTAAAGACAAAACACAGCAAGGAAGTTGACAGCAGCGAATTTGCAGAGATTCTTAACAAGAGAATAAAGGGAAAGTACGCAAGGATTGTGAGCTATTATTCTGTGAAAAAATAACAGCATCTTTTTTATTTTAGTTTTTTTTGTTTTCTTCTTTCTTATCTTCTCATTATTTCAACATTTTGTTGAATAATATAATAAATCTTTTTCGTTATTTATCTAACACAAGCGCAAAACTGCGCAAGGTATTTAAAGCTTTCCAGTGAGATTATTGCGGTGATATGAATGGAAGGAGAGGGAAGCGGAGGCAATTAAATTAGTCAAAATTAATAATATTTTATTTTTTCTTCTTGTTTTATTTTGTAGTCCATGATTAAGGTATCATAGAGTCGAGAATACATATTGTCAAAGTTCCTATTAATAATATTCCCTATTGGAATATCTGTTATAATCAAAGTATC
>JAJZYD010000036.1 GCA_021806095.1 Microcaldota archaeon | reverse complement strand
TTCCAATGGATAACACAGCCAGCGGCATACAAGCTTACATACACAGGCCAAACATTAGGAGCAGGAAGCTATGATCCAGTAACATTCCAATCAACAAGCGTAACAGGTCCAAATGAGTATTACGAAAACACAAATGGTGCAAATAATACAGTAAATGCTATGGCATATAATCCAATAAACGGTAATTTTGTATCTTCAACAGTACCTTCTTCATATGTCAATGATACAGCAATAAATGAAACTGCGCAATTGCTTACAGTAACAAGCTCAATACCAAGCGCATTCAGTGGTTCATTCGGAAAGACAAGCACATTAGTGTATGACTTAACACCATATAAATTGGCAGAATTCAATCAGATAAATACACTAACTGTAAATTCAGTAAATGCAGAGGTAAATGTAGTAATAACAGATCCATACAATATGATAAATTCAAATACACCAGAAACAATATATGTTGACGGACAACCATTCAAATTCACAACAAATCAATTTAATTTTTCATACGATAGATTTTTCCAGAATATAACAAGCATATATCCAAGCAACCCAATACCAGGATTAAATGTTTCAGTATATACTGAAAGTCAATCAAATGTTTTGAATAGTGTATTGATGGCAACATTAACTTCAACTTCACCTTCAGCACCAGTAATATTCTACAGCACAAGCACAGAACCATACATGTTAACAACATCTGCAACTGCTAATGTAGTATATTCACAGCCAAATCAGCAGAATACAAATTGGGTATTAACACCAACAAGTGCACCTTCTGCATTAAGTGGAAACACAATGCCTTACTTCTCATACACAATACAAGAATATCCAGTACCATTGTCATCATCATATACTGATACAATAGGATTCAACATAGTAAACTCATCAAAAGGACTTGGTGCAAATCCATTCTTTGTTCTAAACTACAGCATGGGAGACATAAAAGACAATGTTACATATGTATCAAGCAATGCAGGATGGAATGGTATAAGTGCAACTTCATCAAACATTCCAGTGGAGCAGGGCTTCATAACAGAGCGTGGTAGCAAGATTGTGTCAATAACACCATCAGAGCTTTCATTTGACCTTGCAAAAGGCGTAGATGAAATGAACTTTGCAGTAGCAACAGCAGCAACCGCAACAAACACAATAACAGGCTTTAAATTGTGTCCAGCGGCAGGATTGCCAGGAATAGGAGTTGGTCAATCATTGTCAACATGCGGAATACAAAATGCAACAATAGCAAAGGTTACAGCAAATGTAACAGTTGCAAAGTCTGCAAACTACACAATAACAGGAATAGGCAACATAAAAGCAACTCCATCAGTTACAACAGCAACAGAGCCAGTACTTCTAAATAATATAACAACAAATCCATTAGTAGTACTTGATTCAGCAACTGTAAATCCAAACAGCAACTTGATATTGATTGGTTCAGGATATGTGAACTCATTGTCAAAGGTTCTACAGACACAGCAGAATATAACATTGACACCAACATCAGCACCAATAATGCAAGCATATGGAAATAAGATCCTTATTGCAGGATACTACGCAAACCAGACAACCGCAGCAGCAAACAGCTTCATACAGAAGTTATATGCATTAGCAAGTTCTTAGAGTAACAGTAGTAAATAATACAAAATGGAAAGCACCTTAAAAAGGTGCTTCTTTTATTTTTTTTATTTTTCTCTTTCTTTTTTATATTTTATATCATTTATTATTATCTATTATTATTTATTAGTCTGTTTTTATTTTTATTATATTCGTCATCCAAGTCGAAGCTTAAAGTGCATGACAGTGATGGTTCAAATTCAAGAAATATTTCAAGAATATACATTAAAAATATATTCCTCTTATTTTGTCAAATTTTAAAGTAACATTAAAGAATATTATTTAAAATATACAATCTTTTCTGCATTTAATAAATAATTTATCTTAATTATCTTCTACATTGAAAAAATAAAATAACTGATACATAGGGTTTATAAATATTATCTTTTATAAAATAATAATTCTTTTCAAATAATCAAATAAAAATCAAGAATGATGATAAAATGAAATTTAATATTTTTGCATTGTTTGCTGCTATAATGCTTTTTTTTAGTATTTTGATGATTGCTTCTAATGCTTCAACGCCTTTGCCATCAAACTCGCCAAGCTCAAATTCTATTAATTCAATTTCAGTTAATACTATTGCTAAAGCAACACAAAATGCAAATCTAAATTTCAGCAGTTTTCTTTTAGAATATATCCCAAATTCAATTGTTGAATACTCTCCTTTAATAAACATAACTTACAGCGGAGATAATTATACTATAATATGGCTTAATGGTACAGGCACATCTTTTGTTGTAATCAACACAACAAATCATAATTATGCATTTCTGCTTAATTCATCCTCAATATCAAAAGTGCTTACCCCCTATTTAATTAAAAAATATTATCCAAGCAATTCAATAATAAAGAATCTTACATCTTTTATGCAAGAATATAGAAATGAAGCGCAGCCTCCACTTTCAGACTGCCTGATTGAATCCGGCACACAAAATTATCAATGCTCATATTCAGGTGGATTGGATGCATGCTTATTAAATACATGTTCAACAGTTCCAATATGCGGTGGCAATCCTCAATTAAGCTTTCTTTCAACCTTTGGAACATCAAGCCCATTTGCTTATGGAATATTAAATTTTTCTGTACAATATAGTGAACTCAATGCAAGCTATAACAAATATTTAAAGCTTTCAAATGAAATTAATATTCAAAATTTAACTCAAAATATTGTAGGAATGGAAAGCACGCTCTCTAATATTTCATCATTAAGTCTTAAGATACCTGATAATCCAATATTTCCTGTTCCGGCAAATATGGATACTCTACAAATATCTAACTTGTGTGCACAATATTCTGGTAATAATGGACCATGGTACTGCTATGCTGCTGGCCTATGTCAATATACCTCTTTCAATTCCACTATTTTAAACAATCTTCAATCCCTTCTGAATTCAGTTGCCGATTCACCTGTTACAAGCACATCAATAAGTAAAATAAGTTTACAATCTGCCAATCTATCTTATTCATTCTATGAGCCTGTATATGCTAAGCAATCTAAAGCAGAGTTCAATGCAATGCTCAATGCAAGCGCCAAGCAGTACAGCTCAATATTGTCAAAGCTATCATTTGTAAACAGCCATTACAGCAATACGCTTATTGCGTCAGCACTGACTAAATTGCAGCAAACCTATAATACAATCCTTGCCCAAGGAATCAATCAAAATATTACTGAGGCGAACAAGACGCTCAGCGCCGTAATATACAATGCAGTGACTATATATTCAACTGCAAGTGCGCCTTATATTAACCTTTATAATTTATCAAAGAATACAACCTCTCTTATAACAATCCAAGAGCTTAATTATCAAAATGTGCCTTACAATATTGCACAGCTGGCCATGCTCCAATCATCAATGAATTCAAGGCTCAGCAATCAAATCAACATCAGCGCTTTAACTTCCCTATCAAACAGTGAAAAAATTATATATGATAATGCAAAGCAGATAAGCGCGCCGTTTAGTTTATCAGAATTGGCAAAGAAAACCTCAATCGCTGGCTTAATTCTTCCCTCTTTGAATACATCAATAAGCAACAAGATTGCAGCAGCACCCTACTTCTCCATGCTCCTGCCATTAATTATAGGAATTGTAATAATATTATTAATATATTATTTCACATATTATAAATTAAACAAGAAACATAAAATCAAGAAAAGTGCATCAGTAAAGAAAGCATGGATTATATTATTTTTGATAATGTTTATTATTTTGTTTATATGGATCGGAGTCAGCGTGCTTTATGCAGAATCCGCTAATTCATTCCTTCCTATAAGTTCATTTCTCTTAAATCTAAATTCAAGCAATACAATCTTTATTGTTGCAAACAATACAAGCGCACTGCCATATGAGCAGTGCATTGCATCATTAGAGGCAACATTAACAAATGAAGGCAAGAATGTTGAAGTAATTAATTCAACTAATTATACATGTAAATCAGGATCAGCATCAGGAACTGCATGCTATAACAATATTTTAAGTTCTTATAAACCCACAATCATAATAAGCAATGGCAATGCATCATTAATTCATAAAGGTATATATGGAAGTGTATTATATTCAAGTGGCGCACCAGCTGAAGGTTACAGTTGCTTGCTAAATAATTTATTAAAGGTGAATTAATTTGGATAATATAAACAAACCAAAGATTCCCACTATCAAAAATAAAGAAAAAGAGAATAAAACAAATAAAATAAACAAAATAAATAAAGCAAACAAGACAAATCACAATAATAAAGATAACAGATTAAAAGTCATAATCGGTGTGGCTGCTTTTATTATTATAATTATTGCTGTTATTTTTGGAGCCTATGAATATTATATTTTACCACAGCAGCATTCTGTAAGTTTCTTTACCTTCCTTTCAAACTTCAATTCTGCCCCAAAAATATCTATTGTTGTTAGTGCGCAGAATTCAACTGAATTAAGCTATGCAATACAATGCGAAACCTCTTTAATTCTTTCAATTACAAGCAGTCATGTAAATTACAGGGCGCCCTCTTCAATGAGCCTTTTTGTAATCAATGGAAACAATTGCACTTATTTGAGCGGGCTTGGAGTATACACAAGCAATTATATTAGTACCGGAAAAAATGAATGCCTTAATATATCAAGCAGCACTCCATCTATTTTCATAAATTACAGCAATACAAACAGCACAATAATAAAGCAGAATGCGCTCTATTTTTCAGGAAATGCAGCCGCATTGCAGATGTGTGGGATTGCGCCAGAATTTACAAGCGCAGGTTAATTTTTATCTTTTTTATAAAAGCATATAAAAATCATCAAAGATTTAATTCATCAAGTAAAAAGCCTACTTTTACAAGTGAGAAATGAAATCAAACCACAAAATAAAATACCATTTTCTTTATTCTCATATAATGTTTATTTTATTATAAATCTTTTTTCTTTTTTATATAAATGCCAATAAATTTATCTACATTTATATTCATAAATATTTTATGTTGTTAAAATATAATTCATTGGCAGGGTTCTATTTGTTTCAAGGACAAATTGGCCATAATTGCAGATATTATTTACAGAATAAGGATGTGCTGCTGTTTCATTAACAATATCTCCAGCACTGTTAAACCATATTTGTTCAAGAGGAATTTTTGTATTTTTCATCCACATGCATATATCCTGTGTTTTATTAAAAAGAAAAAGCATACCTAAACAAGGGCTTTTGTTATCACAGTTCCCAAGAGAACTTGAATTCATATATCCGTGCAGTTGCAATGGCAATGTTGCTGCAACATAAACATAATAATTATTGATTTGATTGCTTGAAAGGGTTTTGAATCCTATTTCTCTTACTGGAAAATTAGCTAATGTAATCCCTGCACTTTTATTATTTAAGATTGGCAGATTAGTAAGCAAAATAAATACTGCTATTATAAATATTATCGTTATAAAAAATCCATATTTGATTCCTTTGCTAAATTGCTGCATATTATACTTTTTTTCTTTTGCTTCTCCTGCAGCATCTTTTGCATTTTTATCTGCTTTTATTTTAAAATCCTCCTTAACCATATAACTACCAAATATCTTATTATTATCTTATTATCTTTGTTATAATATTATAATAAATTATATATATTTATTAATTTATCTTTTTTGTTTTATATTTTCATTGTTCTATATTTTTATATTTTAAACCTGAGTAGTGCAGCAATTCCTCCAAAACCCATAATAAGCTCCTTGCCATACTGGCTGTCTTCTGCTATAAATAATGT
>JAJZYD010000008.1 GCA_021806095.1 Microcaldota archaeon | reverse complement strand
TTCATTTTTAGGCTATTTTGAAGAAAATGGCATTGGAAATAAATTCACCACAAATTTTATCTGTAGTTTAGCTGGCGCATTGATTGCCTTATTGATGGTATTAATATTGATATAATCTTAAATTTACTTTATATTTGAGTTTACAAAATTAGAATGTGGTTTTTGTAGCATTAAGGACTTCACTTGCTAAATCTTCTTCTGAAGGGGCAGGAAGAGTATTATATGATGCTCTTGAATATGCCAAAAGAATTATGGATGCTAAAGAAAGTATTGCTATTATTATATAATAGAAAATGTTTGTTTCAATATAAAGATAGCCAAAAAGAAGTGCAGTTAATGTTCCTACTATACTCAGCATTGCAAAGCTTTTCTTAAAATCAGCAGTTATTGCAAATGAGATTATTAGGCTTAATAAAATAAGTGTCGTTTTTGCGATCATATATCCAAGAGGGGTAAAAATATTTTCAAAAAATGCATTTAAGCCAACTCTTTGCAGCTGTGCTGGTATTGTTATAATTGAATTATAATTAAAATACAAAAATATAAAGAATACAAAAAAAAGCATTGTTGATGAGAGTATTCTAAAATTGTTGTATTTAATTAATTCTGTCTCCTTTATGTTTGATACTTTGTCAATATCTTCAAGACAATAATATAATCCATTATGTTCAACTAAATCCTCATAACAGAATGGTCTTCTGCAATAATCACAGATTGCATAGGCTTGGCGCCAGGGGTGCCATGTGCAAGCCAAATGTTTCCCAATCCTTTTTGATTCTTTTGCGCTTAGCGATTTTTTTCCCAATTCATTTTTTATTTCTACTATTTTGTTTTCTAAATTTGGTCCAGTAACCATTTCTTCAGCTGCTTCTGTTGGAGTTACTGTATAAAAAATAATCTCATTTTTGGGAATTTCCTCAATATTTTTTTCAGCATATTTTGGTGTTGAAAGTTGCGCTTGTTGTTTTTCCTTATATTCTTCATAATGTTCTTCGTGTGGTTGGATTTCCTCTTTTTTTACTGCAGGAATTTCTACTTCTTTTTTAGGTATTTCTGTTTGTTTCTGCGGCACACCTACCTTTGAAGCATTTTCTGGCTGTTTTTTTTCTCCCTTTTTCTTCTTTATATTTTTTTCTGATTCTTCCTCTCTGACTTTAAAAATTATTAGATCATCAGGATCTAAAGCCATGTTTATAACCTATTTGCACGTTCAATTGCCTCCCTCTTTTTCTTTTCAAAAATTCCTCTATGTTTTGCACAGCTTATACAATAATATACCTTTCTTTTTTCAAAAAATCTTACATCTGTAGTTCCTTCGTTTCCTGTATTGAAAGATATTGCCTTCTCATATATCACTGCTTTGTTCCTTGGAATTTTTCTGCCACACGATTCGCATACTACTAAAGTCTCTTTTCCTCTCAAAATTAACACCTTTAAATATTTCTTTTTTATATTAATTATTTATTATATAAATCTTTCAATATTTAAATTCTACGTTTATCTTTTTTTATCTATTTATATTTTATTTATATTATAATTGAGAAAATAAACAGAAAATTATAGAATATTTTTCTGCTTTAAACTATTAAATTATTTAAATATAAATATAATAAATATAGTTATATAATATAATAAATAATATAATAAAGGTAATTATATAAAATATTATGTTTAATAATTAATAAAATAAGTGAAAAATCCTAGCCATTTTGAATAGATTAAAACAAATTGTAGAATAAAACAAAAGTATATAAATATAAATGGCAGTATAAATAATAAAGGGTTATATAATTAATAGGTAATAACATGAGAGCATTTATTATTAGTGATAATTTTTCAAATGGAATTATTGCATCAAATTTATTGAACAAATTTGGGCACAATGCGTTAATAAGCGAAGAAGATGCAACCGATAGCAGAACACTCATATCAGAAATTACTTCAAATATAAATAATTATGATATATTGTTTGTATTAAACAAAAGTCCCAGATTGCTTGAAATGCAGATAAACAAATTACAAAAGGTTATGGCTGCGGTATGTAAGGATGAGGAAGATGCAAAAGAGCTTGCAAGCTCAAATGCAAATGTTATAATAATACACTCTGGAACAAGCAAGGATGAGCTTGAGTATATATTAAATATTATTGTAAACAATGTAAGCAAAGAACAGGTTTATAATAATGCACAAACTATTAAAGTTCAGGCTCCACAAACAAAAATAGTACAAAAAATTAATAAATCAAAATTATTTCAAAACAACAACATTGAAGCATCAGCACAACCAAAAAATATATTATTAAATAAACAAAAACAAAATAAAAATACAAATAATAATATAATTAATAATATAAAAGCCAAAGGATTATCAAAGTTCTTGAAAGATTCTTTAGGGATAGAAGACAGTCAATAAAAAATTTATTTATATTTTATTATATTGTTTTTATTACTATCATTTTTCATGAATTCATCAAGTAATACTGTTGCATATGATCCAGATAAAAGAGAGAACTGCATTATTATTTTATCATTGCTAGTTTTGTAATTAAAATTAAGATAAGGCGCAAATAATGTTCTATAGCTGCCTTTATTTTTTAGTTCTGGCATTTCTTTTACTTTAAAATCTTCTTTTTCTATATTTAAACTCTTCATTATTTTTTCTTCAACACTATTCAATTCTTTATCATATCCAATAATATTTCCTATTATAAAATTTTTACTATTATAATTTTGTTGTTTGTTATTTTCATATTTTAAAATATTATTTATATCTGGTAATCCTTGTTCATTTTCATAGCAAATTAAATCTCCATCAAGTGGTTCAAACATTTTGTGTTTTATCCTATAATCAAGTTCACTGTTAAATATATAAGAACTTACAGAATGTGTAAACATAAGAAGAATATTTCTTGGTAATTTTTTTAATGCACCGGCATAATCATTTGATATTTTTGATAGATGTTCTAATATAAGCCTCTCATACTTTAAATATTTTGGAAAATATTGGATAGCACTCTTAAAATCTTTTTCATTATTGAGTCTTTTTCTTGCGTTAATTGCCTCTTCATTATATTCATTATTTGTATCTACAAGAAATTTCATTGTTGCAGATTCAAGATTTCCTTTTAATATATCTATCCCTATTTCAACGTTGTTAGCCCTTGTACCAAAGCGCTGAGTTCCAAAATAATTAGGAAATACGCCATTAAGTTCATTGTTTATACTTTCTATAGTATTATTATCATCATTTTTGTTTAATAAATTTCTCTCAATCGTCACAGTGAATTTATTTCCTTGAAGATCTCCTAACCCTATTTTTTTATTTCCTAACCATGCACCATTTATACTCAGGTCCTTTATATTTAATGATTTAAGCATTGGAATTTGTTCTTTTGAAATACCATAAAAACTACATAATTGTGTTGATATTGAAATTCTATCTTTTGTACCTGCAAATCCTATTGATTTAATCCCTCTTTTAAATCTTCTGGCAATTGCCTTTAATGCCTGGATAGTATTCCAATTCTTTTTTTGTAATATAAAAATAACAAATTTATCATTTTGATTAGAAGAATCATTAAGATTAAGGTCTAAAGCACCATATTTTTTATTAATTTCTAAAATATTGCCATTTTGTATTATTTCCTCAACAATGAAACTTTCTGCATTACTTTTTATAATGCCACCAATACCTTTTGTATTTGATAAATACATAAAATCCATCTATTAATTTATTTAATAAATATATCATAAGAAGGTCATAGGTATATAAATATTACTTTTAATTTATAATTTAAATGTTTATTATCAGTGAATAATATGGGATATATAGAAACAAATGTTGATGAGAAAACAACAGATCTTTCAAGGGCAAGGCAATCATTAATAGAAGAGCTGCAAGCAATAATGTGGTATGATGAAAGGATAAGTGCAACAAAGAATAAAGCACTTAGAGAAGTGCTCATGCACAATAGAGATGATGAAAAAGAGCATGCTATGCTCCTTCTAGAATGGATGCGAAGAAATGATGTTCCTCTCAATAAAAAAATAAAAGAGATACTTGGCAAAAGCAAGGATCTAAGTAAACTTTGGGATTAATTTATATTTTTTTGTTAATAAATTTATAAATTCAACCAACTATTGATTCTAACTTCTGTATTCCTGGAAGCTGACACACCGCCGCGCTGTTTTTTATTGATGGACATGTATATGCTATATATACATCTGCTGCTGCATATTCCCCCCATGCAAATTGATCATTGAAGTTTTTCAATTGATTTAATACTTGCACATGCGTCATGTACGATAATGGTATATCAGATGTGCTTGTTGGTGTTGTATTGCCAAACACTATGCCATCTGCTCCGGCTACAAATGTGGTGCCCCAAAATGTAAATGGAGTTCCTTGAAATTGATTGCTCGCATTCATGAATATCATTGCATTTCTATATGTTGCATTTGGTGCCTTATTTACAAAGAAAGATAATGGCTGAATTTCAAAGCCTGCACTCAACGGTGATTCATAATCTGCAGATATAAAATTAATATAGTTGCTTGTATAACTATTGCCAAAAGAAACATCACTTGGGGTTGTTATATTAATTGGCTTCCAAAATATAGTTGAAACATGTGCATCTCCCATTGAACTATAACCTGTATATAATTGATTAAAACTTCCAAATTTTGAAAGTGCTAGTGCCATAGCCCATCTATTTTCGCCACAGAAAATGCAAGATGCTGCTCCAATATATACAACTGTTGGTTTGCCATTTATTATAATCTCATTTCCTTGAGGTCCACTTTTTTCTACAATTTGATCAGTGAGTGTACTATTTAATAATTTTTCCGCAGCAGTTTCATAATAACTAAGCGGTGCATTGTTTATAATACTAAGTTCAGTGCTATTAAAAGGTCTATTAACATGTTGTGCAACATATGCATAAGTTACATTAGTTATATTTGTTGTAATTTTAGTTGTATTATTTGATGTTAATTGTGTTTGTGTTGTTGCGGTTTTTGGATATGTAGAAATTAAATAACCAACAATGACTAATAATATTACTACTGCTATGGCAAGTAACACATTTATCATCAATGATTTTCCTAAAAGTTCCTCATTGTTTTTATAATTTTCTTTATTCAATAAAACACCATTTTACTCAATAATCTAAATAATAAAAAGAATATAAATATTATTACAAATTATAATAAAAATAATTGTATGAAAAATAATGAAAATAATAAAATATATATATAGATTAGCTGATAATTAATATATATCTTTTGTATATGTTTTTATACAATATTTATTAATCTATATAATATAAAATTAAAATTGTTATCAATCATACTTTGATAATTATATTATTTAAATTTCTTTTATATTGTCAAAATTTATCCCACTTCTGATTCTAGCTTCTGTATTCCTGGAAGCTGACATACCGGCGCACTGTTTTTTATTGATGGACATGTATATGCTATATATACATCTGCTGCTGCATATTCCCCCCATGCAAATTGATCATTGAAGTTTTTCAATTGATTTAATACTTGCACATGCGTCATGTATGATAAAGGCATATCGGATGCACTTGTCGGCGTTGTATTGCCAAACACTATACCATCTGCTCCGGCTACAAATGTGGTGCCCCAAAATGTAAATGGAGTTCCTTGAAATTGATTGCTCGCATTCATGAATATCATTGCATTTCTATATGTTGCATTTGGTGCCTTATTTACAAAGAAAGATAATGGCTGAATTTCAAAGCCTGCACTCAACGGTGATTCATAATCTGCAGATATAAAATTAATATAGTTGCTTGTATAACTATTGCCAAAAGAAACATCACTTGGGGTTGTTATATTAGCAGGCTCCCAATATAATGTTGCAACATGACTATCATTCATTGCACTATAACCACTATAAAGTGCACTAAAACTTCCAAATTTTGAAAGTGCTAGTGCCATAGCCCATCTATTTTCGCCACAATAAACACATGTTGTTGCTCCAATATATACAACTGTTGGTTTGCCATTTATTATAATTTCTTTTCCCTGAGGTCCACTTTTATTAAAAATCTGATCAGTGAGTGTACCATTTAATAATTTTTCCGCAGCAGTTTCATAATAACTAAGCGGTGCGTTGTTTATAATACTAAGTTCAGTGCTATTAAAAGGTTTATTAACATGCTGTACAACATATGTATAAGTTATATTAATTGTATTTGCGGTTGGCTTTGATGATAAAATATTAGATATCACTAAAACTGCAAGTATTATTATAGCTATAACAAGCAATATATTTATTCCTAAATATTTTCTTAAAAAATTATTCTTCGTCTCGTGTTGCCTATTTTCTTCCAATAAAACACCATTTACTCAATAATCTAAATAATAAAAAAGAAAAATACTATTATAAATTATAATAAAATAATTATATAAATTTATTCTGCAGAAATGAATATTAATATATACTTAATTTTTAAACCTTTATAAAATAATAAGGTGATAAATTAACAACAAATAAATATAAATAACTATTATAACTATAAATAAGCTTATCTATTACAAATAAAACATAAATAAAATAATAATATGAACAGAATAAATTAATTAATTCTAATTTAGTGGGCTCGTAGCTCAGTTTGGCCAGAGCGGCTGGCTCTTAACCAGTAGGTCAGGGGTTCAAATCCCCTCGGGCCCGCTCTTGTATTATTTATATCAATTCTTTCTCTTTTTATCAATAAATATTATATTATAATGAAATATTTTGGCATTTATTGTTCATTATAATGAACAATTTTAAAACGATAGATATCAAAAATTTATATACCACTTTCTAGTAGCCACTTCCAAACTGGTTTTACATTTATTTTTTTGTTTTTATATTTTATCTCTTTTTCTTGATCAAAAGTAAGTATTACTGCATTTTTAAATTTAAGTTCATTCGTTGCATCAATTATACCTGTAATTTCTCTATCACTATTATTTATGTTTAATTCGTAGCATACTTGCACTATTTCTTTATCATCAGGTATTATAAAATCTACTTCTCTTCCATTCAAACTTTTATAATAAAAAATGTTTTTATTAAGTCTCTTTAATTGTATTGCAACTATATTCTCTAATAAATTTCCTAAGTTTTCAATAGAAGATGGTATATTTTGAGTAATTATGCCAGTATCTACACAATAAACTTTTTTTGGATTTTTATCAAATTTTTTAATTTTTCTTTCGAATTTTTTAACTTCGAAGATTAAATATGTTTCTTCCAAGTAATCTATATATTTTTGTATGGTATTTTGGCTATTTATTTTAAAATTATTAACTATTGAACTATATGTTATCATATTTGAAGAATTTGCTATTATAAATTTAGTAATGGATTTAAGTTCGCTTGATTTTCTTATATTATATCTATTTATTATATCCTTTTGCAATATGTCATTTATAATTTGCATTAAAATAAATTCATTTGAAAATATTACTGCTTCCGGCATGCCTCCATTTATCATGTAATCTCGAAATAGTTTAACTAATTGTGCTTTTTGAGTTGTTGAATAAAATTTATTAGACAAATTAAGGCTAATATCTTTTGCAATTAGAAATTCTTTAAATGAGAAAGGGTAAAGTGTTATATCAACATGTCTGCCTGTCATATATGTACCAAGCTCTTTACTTAGTAAATTAGCATTTGAACCGGTTATGAATATTCTATAGCCTTGCCTTAATAATCTATTTACAAATAATTCCCAACCCTTTATATTTTGTATTTCATCAAAAAATAAGTTTTTTTTATCACCTATTACCTCTATTAATGCTTCCATTAAAGTCTGAAAGTCTTCTGTTTGAAAATTTATTATTCGCTCATCATCAAAGTTGAAGTAAAGAAAATTGTTATAAAATTTTGCTTTTATTAATTGCATTAATAATGTACTCTTACCACACCTTCTAACTCCTTTTATAACTACTGCCGCTGCACCAGAATACATAAGTACGTCTTTAAATTTGCTTCTAGATATTAATTTATTTATTGATTCTACTTCCTTAAATTGATCTTTTATAATTAAATAAAAATCTGATTTTGGTATCATAATATCATATATAATTAAATCGAAAAATATAAATATTATATTATAATGAAATATTTTGGCATTTATTGTTCATTATAATGAATAATAAAAAAATCTGTATCATCAAACAAAAAAGTATAATAACAAGATAAAACAATATCAGAAACAATTAATAAATTTTTCATTGAAGATAATGAATTATAAAGATAGATATTAAAATATTAAAAATCTGGTGCAATGAATAAAAATTACGGTTTGCAAATAGTTATAAGGGATCCGGTTGTTGGAGATATTAATATAGATAATGAGTTGCAGAAAATAATAGATGATTTACACTTTCAAAAGCTTCGATATATTAAACAGCTGGGGTTTTCATATCTTGTTTATCCTGGAGCAAACCATACTCGTTTTGAACATTCTTTAGGTGCTATGCAGATAACAAGGGAAATTGCAAATAATATTGGATTAAAGGATATAGAGGAATTGGAATGTGCGGCATTGTTGCATGATATAGGTCATTGTGCATTTTCTCATTATTCTGATCAGCTGTTAAAAAAATATTTGAAGACGGATCATGAAAAATTAGGCAAAGAAATAATTATCAATTCATCAATCAAAGATAAAATACAAAATTCAACAATGAATTATAAAAAAGTTTTGAAGTATTATAATGGTGAGCACAAAGGTGCAATTATAACTGGCGCATTCGGCTCCGATAGAATAGATTATCTTTTGCGTGATTCATATTATACAGGAGTAAACTATGGAATGATTGATTATAAATCTCTTATTAGCAATGTAAATATACTTAATAATAAATTAGTATTATGCTCCAAAGGTATAGGTATTGGGGAACATTTTTTGCTTGCGCGTTATTTTATGTACCGCCTTGTATACTTGCATCATGCGATTGTAATCAGCGAAAATATTTATGAAAAGGCAGTTGAATGGGCAATAATGTCAGGAAAATTAGATGCAAATGAATTAAAAAATTTAAATGACTATCAAATGCTCTCAAAATTAATGTCAATTAATGAATCAAAAATATTTATATCAAAGTTATTAACACGAAATTTATTCAAGAGGGCGTATGATGGTTATATTAAAAAGAGATTTAATTTATTGGATATAAAATCCAAAATAAAAAGTATGGGTATAAATGATTCAGATTATGTTATAAGTTTGCTAAAAATAAAAAATTCAGATGATATAGCAGTTATTGATTCAAATAATAATATAATAAATAATTTATCAAAAATATCTGAAATTGTCAATTCTTTGAACAAAATATTAATAGATAATCAAAGATTAATAATTGCATGTGATAAAAAAGATATTGCAAAGCTAAAAGGTATAATCCCAAGAGCATTGCAAGATTTATAAATATGATGAATATGATGGTGCATTAATTGACAAATTGAATGCAATTCATATAAAACATATAATCTAATATGTGTAAAGTGTTAGGAAAGTTATAAAAATCTTCAAAAGACAATAATGTAAAGATATTTATAATTTATTTATATAATATATAAATGCCTTTTTTAAGGTTGAATGATAATATATCAAATATTTTATATGCCAAGGTGGCGGAAACAGGTAACGCGTACGCCTGGAAATAATTAATAATATTAATCCAGGTAGCGTATGGCTCTCTGAGCCTTCTGGGTTCAAAATAAACTTATATATTATGTTATAAGTTTATGAATATCCCAGCCTTGGCGTTGTGTTTAATAATGGTGCGTAAATGGAAGATAATAATGAAAAGAAAGCAAAAGTCGAAAATACAGGAAAAGAAGAAAAGGTAGAGAAAGCTAAGGCAAAAACAGAGAAGGCAGTGCAAGCTCAAAAAGCACAAGGTAAGCCACAGCATGAGCAAAAGAAAGCGGAGAAATTTACCTCAATTATAAGAATTGGAGGAAAAGATGTCAATGGTGAACTTAGTATAATAAGGGCAATTGATCAGATTAAGGGGATGGGTACATCAATGTCTAATGCTGTATCATATATACTTAATAAAAATTTTAAGATTCAAAAAGATACAAAGCTGAATGCACTCACAGAAGAGCAGATTCAGGACATTGAATCTGTTATAAGTGATCCTGTTAAATATGGAATTCCTAAATATCTGCTTAATAAAAATAAAGATATAGAAACAGGTAAAGATTTGCATTTAATAAGCAATGAACTTTCATTTGCAGTTAGGCAAGCTATAAGCAGGGATATAAATATTAGAACATGGAGGGGATTTAGGCATCAGCATGGCCAAAAAGTAAGGGGACAAAGAACACGTTCAACTGGTAGATTAGGAGCAACTATTGGTGTAGTAAAGAAGACAGAGGCAGCAAAAGCAGCAGCGGCCACAGAGAAGGGTGCTGCAGCCAAACCCGCCGAGAAAAAATAATGGTGATTAATTGGGAGCGCCAAGAAGGAATAGAAAAAAATATAATAAACCAAAAAACATGTGGAATCTTGAAAGAATAAAAGAGGATAATACTCTAAAAGATCAATATGGTCTTAAAAATATGAAAGAATTATGGATGATTCAGACAGAATTAAGCAAGCTTAGAAATACTGTAAGAATTTTGCTTTCAGGTGCAGAGCCCAATTCCGATAAAATCCAATTAGATATAATTACAAAGCTTTCCAAATATGGAATTGTATCTGGCAATGTAACGCTTGATGTTCTTCTTGATTTAAAAGTAAATGCTTTTTTGGATAGACGGCTTCAAACAGTTATATTCAAGAAAGGTCTTGCAAAAACAATAAAGCAGGCAAGGCAGCTTATAGTTCATGGCTATATTGCAATTGAAGGTAAAAGAGTAACAAAACCAAGTTATAGAGTTCCACTCAACGAAGAGCAGCTTATAACATATTATAAACCAATAAATCTAAATTTGACAGAATCAAAAGAAATTGAAGGAAGTAAAGAAGTGCAAGAAGTTGCAAGTGCAGAGAATATAAAATGATTTTAAAGGTAGTTTAAATGGGCGGAGGAAAAAAAGATAGCAGAAAAAAACAAAATTTAAAAACTAAAGCTTCAAGCGAAAGTAAGAAGGAGGTTGTTTCTTACGAGTCAAAAGCAATGACAAGTGAAGTAAAAGCTAAGCAGCGAAATATGATTGCAGTTGCGCATGTATATTCATCAAAGAATGATACAATTATAACATTGACAGATATAAGCGGCGCAGAGACAGTAGCTGTTGGTAGCGGCGGAATGATGGTAAGTGCAGATTCTCAAGAAGGCAGTGCTTATGCCGCAATGCAAGCTGCATACAAGGTAGCAGCCATTGCTAAAGAACGTGGAATTAAATTTATAAATCTAAAAATACGCGCACCTGGTGGCCATAATCAAAAAACACCTGGGCCCGGAGCTCAAGCAGTTCTCAGAGTTCTTGCAAGAAGTGGTTTAAAAATTAATAAAATAGAAGATGTTACTCCAATACCGACCGATACAACGAAAAGAGGGGGCGGTAGAAGAGGTAGAAGGGTATAATTATATAATTGTATAATTGTACTTATTCTTCTTCTTTTTTCTTTTTCTTTTTTTATTTGCAGGCAAGAATACCACGACTTCAGCAGTGGATGAATTGTAGATTACAAGCAAGTTTGAAATATAATTATCAAACTTTTTTGTTCGTCATGCATTGAACAGATTAGAAAGGTTATTATATATCAAAATAAAATTATAATAATATAATAAAATAATATAATAAAAATAAGATAAAGGATGAATAAATGATTAATACAAAAAGCAGTGTTAAAAAAAATCTTAAAGCGTTTGATGGAATGCCAAATGAAGAAAATCTAAAAGAAATAATAAAGGATGTAAATAAAGATAATAAAAAAGATATAAAAAATTTTATATTAGATGCTGCTGATAAAATACAGTATACATTTACTCAATCACAGAGAGACAAAGGTTTAACATATAATTTAAATGGAAGAGCAATAAATTATTCCCCTATTTCTGTTGATGCGGGCAAACACACAAAATTTGGTAGTGTTATAATATCATCAATCACAACAATTTTAGAAACAGGGTTTGATTATTCATCAAATAAAGATTATATAGATAGTATATTTGATATTGTGGAAAATTTAATTAGTGCGGGAGTTGAAAAAGTGGATTTAGAAAAAGATTACTATGATAAAACTTTTGGGGATAAATCGAAACAAAATGAATCAAAAAAATCAATTATCAAAGGAATTAATGATTATTTGCAAGCTAAAAAAATGGAGCTAGATGCAAATTCAAATCAAGCAGTTGATGATTATATAAACAGCATTAATGAAAAATTCATCAATATAAATAAAAATTCATATATTGATAATTTACGAAGAGAAAATCCTTATTGCTATAATGATAATAAAAAAGAGGAGAATAAACAAAATACAAATCCAAAAAAGTACTCTATATTTGAGGTTAAAAAAGCCGAATTTACAGATAAGCATTTTCTATAAATTCAGATATTTACTTCTGCATGTTTTTGTATTTTATAAATTTTAAAAATTCGTTTTTATTTATTATATAAGATTTGTCTGCTATGTCATTTGTATGAAAGCCTAATCTTTCCATAATTGCAGCATCATCCGCTTTTAATCCATTTATAAACATACCTTTCTTATTTTGTGCGCCGCATGAATCATATATTCCTTTTAGATAATTAGATGAATAGTCATTTTTATATTTGAATATTTTTTCTTTTCTTTCTAGCTCTTTTAACATTAGTTTCTTGAGTTTTGAATTATAAAAAAATACCCTTTCCTTGCTTTTTCCATCATTTTTATTTTCATTTCCTTCAATAATAATTTTGTTTGGTTCAATCTTAAATTTAGATACTGCAAATGCAATAAAATTTTCTATTGTAGTAGCATTATTACTTTCTATTCCTATGATTGGTTCTCTAATAGTTTTTGAATAGCTGTATTCAAAAAGCGCCAAAAAATAGCATACATCTGGATCAAGTTTTAATCTTTTTGACAATAATAACACCATTTTATTTTATAGTTATTATTGAAAAAATATAAAAAGAAGATGCAAAATTGAAATGGAATGCAGTCTCGAGATTTAATGCGAGGAATTAATACACACTTATTCACTGAGGTGATCTATCTGCAGGTTCCCCTACAGATACCTTGTTACGCCTTAGCCCTCCTCACAAAATCTTAATTCGAAAGCGTCCGAAGGCGCTGCCTCATTAAGACCTTACTTGGGTGGCTTGGCGGGCGGTGTGTGCAAGGAGCAGGGACAGATTCACCGCTCGATAGTGACAAGCGATTACTAGGGATTCCAGCTTCATGAGGGTGAGTTTCAACCCTCAATCCGAACCTAGATCGGTTTTAGGGGATTTGCTTTGCCTTTCGGCATTGCGTCCCATTGTACCAACCTTTGTATGCCGCGTGTAGCCCGGAAGATTCAGAGCATACTGACGAATCGTCGCCCTCTCCTTCCTCCTCTTTAAACAGAGGCGGTCCTAACAGAGTGCTCTACTTATCACTAAGTAGATTGCTACTGTCAGCGAGGGTCTCGCTCGTTCCCGGACTTAACCGGACAGTTCACACCACGAGCTGACGGTCGCCATGCACTACTTCTCGGCTCGTCAGGTAAGATCTTTAGTCTGACCTTCATCCTGCCGTCGCTTCCGGTAATATTTCCGACGTTGAATTCAATTAAACCGCAGCATCCACCCCTTGTGTGCTCCCCCGCCAATTGCTTTAAGTTTCAACCTTGCGGCCGTACTCCCCAGGCGGCAGACTTAACACTTTCGCTACAGTACTGCAAACGTTCAAGACATTTGCAACACTAGAGTCTGCATAATTTACTGCTAGGGCTACTCGGGTATCTGATCCGATTCGTTCTCCTAGCCTTCGCTCCTCACTGTCGGATATGTTCTGGTAAGGCGCCTTCGCCACCGTTGGTCCTCATAAGATTATAGGATTTAACCCCTCCCTCATGAGTACCCCTTACCTCGCCCACTCCCTAACCAATAGGTATCTCATGCACGCATTGACGTTGAGCGTCAATATTTCACATGAGACGGTATTGGTCAGCTACGAGCGCTTTAAGCCCAATAATCGTGGACACCACTTGTGCTGCCGGTATTACCGTGGCGGCTGCCACCGGTCTTGCCCAGCACTTATTCGCCAAGCTTGCTATACTTGGCAAAAGGTTCACCGAAGTGAACCACTCAGATTCCCCCCATCACGCTTACGCGCATTGTGGAGTTTTCGCGCCTGCTGCACGCCGTAGCGCTAGGGCCATTGTCTCAGTGCCCTTCTCGGGGCTTCTGCTCTCACATCCCCTACGGGTAATAGGTATGGTGGGCCGTTACCCCACCATCTGCCTGATCCGACGCAATCTCATCGTAAAGCGGAAGCATTCCAATTCATGCTCCTTTAAGCTATAACTCCTTCCAGATGTCATAACCTATAAGGGGTTAGCCACAGTTTCCCATAGTTATCCCTTACTTTACGGTAGATTGATTACGTGTTACTGAGCCGTACGCCGCCGTACCAAGTGATACAGCTAACTTGCATGGCTGCCGAAATCTGATAGCAGTGCCCTCCAGCAGCATCGACTGGAGTCGATTGCTGATAATTTTAAACTAAACCGCATAAAAGCACTTGCGGAGATTCCTCTCTGCACATCTCGAGACTGCATCCAATTCCAAACAGGAATTTTCATAATGTCTATGTGGATTATTACGTCTATTTAGATAGTGTGTAATGAATTTAACACATAAAACATCTAATATTATTTAACAAAACATATTTATATCTATCGTCAATTCCACTAAAAAATATTAAATTTTATTATTAATATTTTTGATATTTTTTTCATTTCCATCTATAAATTTTCCATATCTGCCTCCAATCTTTTTTGCCAAAATATTTGCGAAAGCCTCATGCTTTATGTTACCCCTTAATTTTGTTTTTATGAGCAGCTTGTTGCTTCTTTCCTTAATATTTATCATACGAACCCCTTGAATTGATATAATACTTTCAGCAAGCTTTCCTAAATCTATATCCTCTTGACAAGCAAGCAGATAAAATTTATGCATCTTAAATTTATTTTCTCCAATATTTTTCATTCCCTTATTATTCTGATCTAATTCCTTATTTCTATTCATATTTTTGTTTACCATACACCCACCACTATTTCTGCGTTAATTTTTTGAAGAAGGAAGAATGCAAATAAATGTATTTTAATAATATTAAAATTATTATAGATTAGATACTTTAGGATAAGCCACCAGATATTTTTGTTAAATTTATATCTGCTTTTACCATTTTTTCTTTCTTCTATTTCATTTTCCATTAATCCACCACACATTACATGTGGTGGATAAGATAGTGGTAGGAATTTCATTCCTAATTATATATTTGAACGCAATATATTTATATATATCTATTATGTTGAACGATTATCAATATATTATAATATTAAAAATGAATAAAAAAATCTACAAAATAAGCAATAAAATATTTCCAAAAAGCAAAGATATAATAACGCCAAAAAATATAGGCACTGCAAGTGGTATTGCTGTTCTATATACAGGCAATTTCTTTTTTATTTTCTTTTCTTTCATTTTTTTTATCATATTATTTGTTACTAATTTTGTAAAATTAATATTTTTTTCAAGTACCTTAATCTCCTTTTGGTTTATGAATGATGAAGCAATCATATCTCCCTCTTCAAGCTCATTTGCACTTAAATATTCAATCATTGTTTCTGCTATTGGTTTTTCAAATGCTATTAAAACTGCAGCCGCAGTTATAATTATTATAAATAATATTGTTATATAAAAATTTAGTCCATAAATATAAATAAGCATAGCGAGGAATATAAGATAAGATAATGATATAAGAAGACTATTAAAAAAACTCTGTTTAGTCGCATAAATTTTTATTTTTTTCTTATATGCTTTTGGAATATAATATATTGGTACAAATATTATTGCAACAATGCCTGTAGCAATGAATACTGATATAATAAATGGAAATCCATATTGAAAATTATTTACTAAAAGTGGAAATTTTAATGTAAATATTATTAGTGAAATTGTAGCAAATTCTATTATGTCTGCACCGCCTATTTGCCCTGCCTTATATGCAACATATCCTAAAAGTGCTATAATTCCGGCAGTAGCAAAGCTTAATAAAATTATTTGTGTGTTAAGATAAACAAATGTCATTATTATACCTATAATAAGTGTTGAATAAGCAAATAATGTTGGTACATTTCTCTTGTTGAATATATCAAACAACATATATGCAAATGTTATAATAAGAAGGAGAATTATTCTTACTATATTTGTTGTGCTTAGCAAAGTTTCAAACAATACCATTTAAATCATCAATAAATTTTTAATAAATAAAATGTATATATTAATATTAACATATATATATTTTATATAGTTAATTTATTTTACAAAATTCATAGCAGATTTATTTTACATTCATTTTTGATTTTATAATATTTCTATAAAATATAATCTATAAAAATATAAATTATAATTAAACTTAAAAATACTGATAAAAATTCAAGTGGTTGTGATGTCAATTGAATATAAATTAATTGAAGAAAAATGGAGGCAGAAATGGGATGAAGCAAAAGTTTATGAAGTTGAACCAAATGAAAAGCCAGCAATGCTTGTTACCGCTGCAATTCCTTATCTTGATATGCCTTTACATATAGGTCATTTGAGAACATATTCAACTGCTGATGCTCTTGCCAGATATAAAAGAATGAGGGGATTTAATGTATTATTTCCAATGGGTTTTCATGCGACAGGAACTCCTGTGCTTGCAATTGCAAAGAGGATTAAAAATAATGATGTACAGCTTATTAATATTTTACGCAATATACACCATATTCCAGATGATGATATAAAGAAGATGGCTGATCCATATTATGAAGTGGATTATTTTATAAAAGTTATAAGGCAAGGTTTTATTGATACTCTTTATAGTATAGATTGGCGCAGGGAGTTTGTTTCTATAGAGCCTATTTTCAGCAAGATGATTGAATGGCAATTTGGTTTATTAAAAGAAAAAGGATATCTTGTAACTGGCAGGCATCCTGTCGGATGGTGCACTAATGAAAATAATCCTGTAGGACAGCACGATACAAAAGGAGATACACATGTAAAAATTGATGAGTTGATAGGAATAAAATTCAAAGATACAAGTAGTGATGCATATTTTGTTTGCGTAACATACAGGCCAGAAACAATATATGGGGTTACAAATATATTCATAAATAAAGATGTGAAATATGTACTTGCAAAACTTAATGATAATTCTAATATATCTAATATATATCTAACAAAAGAGGCATTTGAAAATCTAAAATATCAGCTCAACATTGAATTGATAAAAGAAATTGATGCAAGTGAGCTTCTTTCAAAAGAAGCAATTAATCCAATAACAAATGAAACCGTTCCAGTTATTCCAGGATTTTTCGTAAAAGCTGATACTGGTTCTGGAATCGTTATGAGTGTGCCTTCACATGCTCCTTTTGATTATGTCGCGCTGAAAAGACTTGAAAATGAAGGTTACAAGCTTCCTTCATTCAAATATATAAAAATATTAGAAATAGAGAAGAGTGAAGAGGGCAAAGGCATTGGAAGAAGCATTCAGGATCAAAAGAATGTTGCAACAAACGAAGATATTCCTGCTCTTACTTATCTTGAGATTATGGGTATTGATGAAAAGTCAAGTGAGGATGCTCTTGAACTTGCAACAAAAGCGGTATACAGTGAAGAGGCACATTATGGTATTATAATTATAGGTGAATATAAAGGAAAGCGCGAACCAGAAGTGCGTGAATTATTAAAGAAGGATTTATTAATGAGCAATAAAGCAATAAGCATATATTCAATTATGAATGATGGTCCAGTATATTGCAGATGTGGTACAAAGGTTATAATAAAAGTTGTTGATGATCAATGGTTTATAAATTATGGAGATAAGAAATGGAAGAGCAAAACTAAGGAAGTATTCAATAATACTGTTAAGCTTTATCCTGAAAAATATAGACATACTTATAATTCGCTCCTTGATTGGATTGACTTGAGAGCTGCAGAACGCTCACAAGGTCTTGGTACAAAGTTTCCGCTGAATCCAAACCATGTTATTGAGTCATTGTCCGATTCTACAATCTACCCAATGCTTTATACATTCATACACATATTAAGGGCAGAAAATGTTGCACCTGAGAGTTTGAAGCCAGAATTCTTCAATTATGTAGTATATGAAAAAGGAGATATAGAGGAAGTTGCAAAAACCAGTTCTATGAATTTAAGTACAATAAAGAAATGCAGGGAATCTTTTGATTATTGGTATAAAAATACTTCAAGGCATTCAGGATCTGATCTTCTTGCAAATCATCTCTTGATGTATTTATATAATCATGTTGCAATCTTCCCAGAAGCTTATATGCCAAAGCAGATTGTAGCTAATGGTCTTGTATATCTTGAAGGAGTTAAGATGAGTAAAAGTTTAGGCAATGTTGATCCTGTGAGTGATGGTATAAAGAAATATCATGCTGATCCTCTAAGAATGGTTGAAACAACAATTGCAGATATAGATAGCAATCTTGAAGTAAAGCTTGATGAAGTGATATCTGGTATATATTTAAGGAATGAATTTTTGTATAATCTTATCAATGATCTTTATAAATTTAATGGAAAAGAATTAACACATATTGATTACTGGTTATATTCCAGACTAAACAGCAAGATTAAAGCGGCGACAGAATATATGGAAAAAATGAACTTCAAGAATGCATATTCAGAGATCTATTTTAACTCCTTCAATGAACTCAATATATATTTAGAAAGAAATGGAAGAAATTCTATTGTGATTAGAGATTATATTGAAGCTATTACGTTAATGATAGCACCAGTTATGCCCTCATTTGCAGAAGAACTTTGGCAGATGTTAGGTCATTCAAGTTTTGTTGTAAAGGAAAAGTGGCCCAGTTTTGATGAAAGCATGATTAATGAAAAGATAGATGAAGCTGAGAATATTATTATACATACAATCGATGATATAAATTCAATAATAACATTAACATCAAAGATAGATGCAAATAAAAATAAAAAACCATCAAGCATTAAAATTATAATTGCAGATGATTGGAAATTAAAAGCGTATAATAAACTTATCGAAGTTAAAAATATAAATGAAGTTGTAAAAGAGCTTGGGCTTGAAGGCGAAAAAGCAAAATTTCTCGCACAATTTATGCCAAAAATAAAATCTCTTATAAAGATGCATGAGATAGAAAGTGCATATATGCAGTCGGCATTTATAAGTGCGCAAGACTATCTAAAAAGCAAGTTTAATGTTGATATTATAATAGAGATGGAAAGCACATCAAAATCAGCTAGGGCACAACGAGCATTGCCGAACAAGCCAAGTATCGAAGTTATTTGGCAATAATGTTAATATAAACTAAAATAAAAAAAATAAAAAAGAAAAATAAAAAGATAAGTAAGCTGATAGAATGAATAATAAAATAGAGACAAAGAAAAAAACAAGAAATTTAGAAAATTTATCAAAAAAATTTGATGTATTTATATTTGATTGGGATGGAACGCTGACAGAGCTTAAAATATTGAGGACGCTTGATCAGAAGTATGGGGTATATTGGTTTTATAAACAATTAAGATATGGAAAATACAAACATGCAAAATTAAATGAAAAATTCAACAAAAAAGATTCTAAATTTGAAGAATTTAAAGAATATATTCTTTCAATATTCGCAGATTTTTATTTAACATTATTTAAGCCAAAACTTCATAACAATGTTATTGAGATGTTAAAATTATTAAAACAGAAAAACAAGAAAGTAATACTTTTTACAAATGGTACTGAATGGCGCATCAAGCGCGAATTGGAAATATTTAATATTCAGGATTTATTTGATGATGTTGTTAGTGCGCAAAAGCTCAAAGTAATAAAGCCAAATCCGACAGGATTAAATAAAATAATAAAAGAACACCACATGAAAAAAAGCAGAATTATTTATGTTGGAGACATGGTTGATGATATTGTAATGGCAAAAGCAGCGAATGTTAGTTCATGTGCAATTCTCGGAGGATTTGATGATAAAATATCATTAATGAAAGCTGAACCTGATTTTATTTTTAGTAGTATAGAAGAATTATTAAAAAATCTTTAACGCTTTGCCTATGTATTCTGGATGTGCAATCATAACAATATATATGATTATGAATGCAATATTAATGTAGATGGAAAATATTGTAAGTGGCATATTTGCCTGTGAATTTATTGTGTTGGTGACCTGCATCCATACCTGTGAGAGTGTGTTGTAAATTACTCCTTGTGAAAGGGGAAGCTGCTGTGGACATACAATAAATATTATGGTACCTATGAGATATATTGCCGTTCCACTTAGCGTCAGACGGTTTATAGTATTATATAATTTATCATTTTCTCTATTACTATTTAGCGTAAGGAGTAAGAAGGCAAGAGCAAAGAGATCAAAACCAAGAGGTTGGAAAGGAACAACAACAGAAGTATTAAGATATAGGCCTGGCCAAAATAATACTAATCCTATCAAAACAACAGCCACCATGCTTATGTATCTCATGATTTCGTAGATTAGCCACCACTGTTCACCTATGAACTTGAAGGTAAATTTTTGCTGCTTCTCTTGAAAATACTTTATGGAATATCTAAGTATTGTAGCAAAAATCATAAAGATAGGAATTATTCCATATATTAGTACTTGGAATAGAAGAGATTGTAGGCCAGCAAAGGCGTTGCCAAGCGAAGCAGATGCAGTTACTTGCAATAGTATTGAAATTATCATACACCACACCCTGAAATATTGCCTTTGCTTAATGGAAGTAGGTTATATTTATTAAGATATTTTTGCACATTTGAATAACCTGTGAAACTTGAGAAGTTGTAATCCAACAGTGTTTCTGGCGCAACGTTACTAAATTTCACTCCATGTGCAGCGAAGAATATTGCATCATCATAATACTGCCCAGGAAAGTTGAATTCATTAAATGCTTCTAAGCTGTTCAGTATAGCTGCCTTGTTTGCACCTTGAGATGCCATCAGCTCGATAAGTCCTAATGATGCTGCACCGTGATTGCAGTCTGGAAAACTTGTAGGGTTATCACAGCAAGGTCGATACACTTCGTTTGTAATTGCCCATACCATGCTCTGCTCTGCTGGATTCATTGATATTAGATTGAGTTTGCCTAGTTGAAGAGTTCCGAGTGGGGAATAGCCCCCAGTACTTGCGAGATTATAGGGGCTCCCACCATAGTGTGTGAGTTTTCCATTGTTTATTACTGAGTTATTGTTATTTATTCCCAAAGACCACATAACAATAAGCACAAACTCATTGTTGCTCTGGTTTAAGATTATATTTGTGTTGCTTGTACCATTGAGTATGTTGATTTCATATGGGGTAAGCTGCTCTCCTGAGGCGTTGAGTGCAAGTTTTAGTATTGATTCGTTAAGCGCGTTTGTGCTGATTAACATCTTGACCCAATGCCCCCAATGTGCGTCGAGTACAACACTATTGTTAGGTATTATCTCAGTTGCAATTGCCTTAAAATTAATTTGTGAGGCATTTATAGTAGGAGGTGCATCAAACAATATTAGAGTATTTTGAGGTGTGCTTGAAGTACTCTGTTGCTGGTTTATACTATAAGGTTTATTGCTTAAAAACATGGTGAGCACTACAAGTACAATCAACAAAGACAACAGGCTGATAACTATTGCTTTATTTTTCTTGACGGCAAATGAATGTTTGCTTCTTTTACTCAAAAAATCACCTCAAGAATAATTTGGATTACTTGTAGTTCGTTTTACAGTGGCTGTACCATTACTATAAATAGTTATTACAACATTATCGCCGGGGCCAATACAAGGTTTTATCATCATGTTATGCTGGTAGTCAAAGTCTATGGTTCCATACTGTGCTGTTTTTATCCCAGCATCACAGCTGTATAATCCATTGCCAATTGGCAGGCAGTTATGGTCATAGATGCCAATGCCATTGTAAGTGCCTGGTGGGATGCTATTGGTTGCTATGGATCCAACAAAAAAGTTTGGGTTGGTTGCCGATTGACTTTGTGAACTACTTTGTTGGTTTGGCGCGCTGCTACCACCATTGAGGAGTACTAATAATGTGGCAATCCCTACCACTACTATCACCGTTAATATTATTAAGATTTTGTTCTGCATTGTGTCACCTAAAAAACTACATTTTTGTATTGTTTGCACTAATACTATTCATCATATTCAAACATTCTGAAACAACTGTTGAATTACTCATCATGCCCATCATCTGCATCATACCTTTTATGTTGCTTGTACCACTGCTATTTGAGTTTTGGTTTGCCATCATACTAGAATCCATCCCTCCAATGTACTGCGCATATGCAAGTGAAGAAAAATAAGATATTAGGAGTAGAGTGGCTGTAATTGCTGTAACCAATAACACAACCATAAGCAAACAATTCTTCTTGTTGTTTTCCATATAAAACACCATACATTATTTATATAACAAAATATATAAAGCTTTGCAATTAATGTAAGACTTATAAAAATAGTAAGGTTTTTATAAATATGTGAAGTATAAATTATAATATGGAGAAAAGTATGAGGCCGCTTAGCCCTACGGAGAAGGAGATAATGCAGGTGCTGTGGCTTGGAAAAGAGTTGAAAGTGAGAGAGATTTATGAGAGGCTGCGCAAAAAACATATTCATGCAGCGCTTACCAGCATAGCCGTAATGCTTGATCGGCTGTATAAAAACGGCTTGGTTGAAAGGAGAGTAGAACAGTGCCGAGGTGGTTTGCGCTACATTTACAAATCAAAGGTAAGCAAGGAGAAAACAGAGAGACTTATATTAAAGAGCACAGTTGATAATATAATAAAAAGATTTGGACCTGCAGCTGCAAGCTATTTTAACGAGAGATTTGGAAAAAAGAGATGAGCATGAATATATTAACAATATTAATAAATTGCATAATTCTTTATATATCTTCACCAGTCTACTTACTAATTCTGATTGGTATTGCTGCTCTAGCGATTTCGACGTTTGTACTTCTAAAAACAGGAAGACTAAGTACATATAGAGTTGCAATACTTGGTTATGTGCATTTTATGGCGTTGCTCTTTCCATTCATCTTCTTCGCATCCACAATGAGTTGTGTACAACTGGGTGAATGTAATATAATTTCTACAGCAGGATACTCACTTATCATTGTGTTACCAATTGCTGCGGTTGCCTACTACTTGTTTATTCCATACTTATTCAAGGTAATATATGGAGCTCGCAAGATAAAGAAAGGAATGATTTATACAAGACTAAAGTGGCTCTCTAAATCTTTAGATTTAAAATTACCAAAATTATTTCTGATAGATGGCAGTACACCAAATGCATTTTCTGTTAGTGGGTTTCACTCATCAATATTTTTGTCTGTTGGAGTATTTGAAATTATGAATAAAAAAGAAATCGATGCAATTCTAATCCATGAATTGAATCATATAGCAAGTGCGTCATCAATCCTCAAACCATTAGCATGGTTTGCAGGAAGACTACATCTTGAGTATCTACATTCAATTCTAGTTAGTGTTTTGCGCAATGAGGAGCATTCTGCTGATCACCTATCATGCGTGATGCAGGGCACTTCAATCTATCTCAAATCTGCAAAAATGAAAGTTCATTATTAACAATACAAATGTGACAATGAGAATAAGAAATATTATCTCATTCATAAATGAAATATATTATAAAAATTTATTACAGAAAAAATAAATTTTGTATACAGTATTATTGAATAAGAAAAGAGTATGATTTCTAATTATTTAAATAAAGTTCACAATGCTTCGTCAAAAAAATAAGATAATAGAAAAGTTGGAAATTAGGTAGAAGTATAAATAATTCAAGCTTATTTTATATAAGATTTTAAAGAAATAAAAAAAGCTATGGCGCCAATCTATTGATTGTTCTTGGAAAAGGTATTGCATCTCTTACTGTCTCTAGCTTGAGAATCCATCTAAGTACACGCTCAGAACCCATTCCAAATCCAGAATGTGGCACGCTTCCGTATTTTCTCAAATCAAGGTACCATTCATAATCTTCTTTCTTAAGGCCTTGTTCATTGATTCTTTGTACAAGTTCATTATAATCATAAACACGCTCACTTCCTCCTATTATTTCCCCAATTCCTTCCGGAGCAAGCATATCTGCTGCTTTTACTGTTCGTGGATCCTCATCATTTATCTTCATATAAAATGCTTTTAGGTCCTTTGGAAAGTTTGTTAAGAATACTGGCTGTTTATAATCTTTGACCAATATTTTTTCTTCATCCAGTCCAATATCATCGCCCCATTTTATATTTACTCCTTTTTCTTGAAGCTTTTCTACTGCTTTTGCATAAGGCAAGCGCTCAAAAGGTGCTTTTATATCAAGCAAGTCCTGTGGATCCCTATTAAATTTCTTCAGTGTGTCAGGATATTTTTTTGCAAGGTTGTGTACAACATATTCTATAAGCTCTTCTTGTAATTTCATGTTCATGTCCTGATTATAAAATGCCATTTCAGGTTCAAGCTGCCAAAATTCTGTAAGATGCCTTGGTGTTCTGCTAGGTTCTGATCTAAAAGATGGGGCAAATACATATACTAAAGGATAGCCGCCAATCAATGCTTCACTGTAAAGTTGTCCTGTTTGAGCCAAATAAGCCTTTCTATTAAAGTATTTTACTTCAAATACGGTTGCGCCGCTCTCTGCAGCTGAACTAGTAAACATTGGGGTCTGCACTTCAATGAAGCCGCGTTCATCAAGGAAGCTTCTACATTCTTTTAGCAATGCAGCCTTCATCTTTAATGCTTCTATAATATGTTGCGATCTTACCCAAAGATGCCTTACATCTAATAAAAATTCTGTGCTCTGATCTTTGCTTATAGGAAATGGATCTCCTTTAAAGTCCAAAATTAATCCATCAACTTGAACTTCATAACCAGACGGTGCTCTTGAATCTTCTTTTACTACACCGCTGAGTGAAATAACTGAATCAACAAACACATCATTTGAATTTTTCCATTCATTTTCGCCAACTTTTTCTTTATCAACTACACACTGAATAATTCCTGTTCCATCTCTTAATACAATAAATGATTTATTCCCTGTTCTTCTCTGTCTATACACCCATCCTCTTAATATAATCTTATTATTGTTGTGATTGCTTACGTCTGCTATTTTTGTTACTTTTTTAGAAAATTCTTCTAGTCCATCCATCTTCAATTTTTCCAATTCTACTGTTTCCTTCGTCTTTTCCATACAACCACAATGTAGTTATAAAAAACAAAACATAAAAATTTTTGTTTTTAGTAGGAGGAGTAAAGAGGAAGTGGGGCAAAGCCCCACATACCTATTAAATTGGGTAAGGACCAATTTAACTGGATAAGGACCAATCTGTAGAGTCACTTCCACTGATTTTGACATCGATTTTGAGGTTGCAATCTATACCTTCACTATAAAGGATCTTGAATGCAAGTGCATCATACTGCACTATGCTCAAGATGATTGCATACAATGTCTCAACCAACTCTGTTCCTCTTGCTACCGCATTTTCTATTACTTCTTGATCCATTTCCTCTAATATTGTGCCATAAATTTTTGCAACAATTTGCGCAAAATCTATAGCCAATATTTCATCCAATCCTTTAGGTTTTCCATTTTCCATTACTCACTTATTCATCCAATCCTTTAGGTTTTCCATTTTCCATTCACTCACTTATTTTGCCTATTTATATAGCGCAGGCAAAGTCATCTATATGACACGCTCCTCAATTAATTATTAAATGGAAAGTTATATATACCATACTATATATTTGTTTACTTTATTATATTAGTGGAATAAATTAGAAATGTTTAAATACTTTGTTATTGTAATAAATATTAAGGTATAAAAATACCTTTCCAATACAGAAGGTCTTCATTTCCATGAAGACTCACTTTGCAGGGTATCTTTGATACCCTGCATTAACTGTTTGCTCCTAATTTTATCATTATTTTTAATTTTTTGATATTATGTTTGTACATTAAAAAATTTTATATCATTAAGAAATAGACTTTATTTTTAGGAATAAAAAATAAAATAAAAAGAAATAATAATAAAATTAACTCATAATGTCTGCTTTTCTTTTATATAATTTCCTGCACCTAATTTGCTTATATTAGCTTCAAAAGCATCAAATCCCTCTTTCTTCAACGCATTTATGAATTTATCTGGATTATTTGCAAGTACAATTGCAAGCCCCCCACCACCTCCACCACTAAGCTTTGCACCATATTGATTATACTGCTTGGCAAGTTCGACAGCTTTATCTAATCCATCACTGCTTACCTCTAATATTGTCAATAGCTCATGGTTTTTGTACATAAGTGCCCCAACGCTTTTGGCGTCGTTCTTTTTAAGCATCTTCAAGCCCTCAATTGAGCAATGCTCTATTTCATCAAATATTTTTGATATCTGTTCTTTGTTTTTATTGTATAGTTCAGCAACATGGCCTACTGTCTCTGATGTCTTCTTTTTTGGTCCGGTATTTACGAGCACAAGCTTGTAATCAGCGTTAATGTCCTCTTTCTTTGCGCCCCTATCTCCATTGTAACTTACATAGCCCCCATAATAAGATGTACTTATATCAATCTTGCCTGCACCTTCGCTTTTATGTATTACTTTATCGCCCTCCCTCGCAAGTTCTATCATTTGGCTATCTGGAAGGTTTATGTTGAGCAGTTTTGCGAGCGCAACTGTATAAGCGACTGAGCAAGCTGAGCTTGATGCGAGCCCTCTTGTCATTGGGATATCAGAAGTTATTACTACTTCTGTATTTGATAAAGAAAGATTACGTGCCTTTCTTATTTTACCTGCAATAATAATATAAGGTAAAATTTCATGATCAATGCCTTGTGAATCCACAAATTCATCAATGCTTTTGCGATTCAAATAATCATTATAAACTTTATCAATATCTTCATTTGATATACTGATGCTTTTATTTAAATCTTTCAATTCAATTCTAAATAATTCTTTATTTTCATTATTTATCTCTATTCTTTCTGCTTTGCATTTAGCATATACACCTATTGCAGCAGCAATAGATAATTTTCCATACACTACAGCATGCTCTCCAAATAATTTTATAACTCCTGGCGCTAATATTTCCACATACTCACCACGTTTTAATTAATATTTTATAATTCTAATGCCCCATTCTTATAATCAATCTATTGCTTCTATTAATAAAGGTTTAGATATATTCGTTGTTTGTCAATTGCGCACTCATCTCCCAAACTGAATATTGGAGCTTTCAATGGTGCTTTCTTGATTGATAGAATGTATAAAATATATTGAAAAAAAAATAAAATAAATAAAATATAAATTATAAATACTTCAAATCACCATTTAAAAGATTATGTTTATTTTGCATCAGCCATTTGCGCCTTTCTTTATAATCAGGTATTATTTCATAAACAATATCCCAAAACTTTTTTTGATGATTTAATACTTTTGTATGGGCAAGTTCGTGCACTATTACTGAATCCAATATTGATAAGGGTGCAAATAATAATTTAAAATTTATCCCTATATTGCTAGTCCTCCTATTATATGTGCCCCAATTAGAAGAATTATTTCTAATTATTATCTTATTTATTTTTGAATTAAAGTATTCCTTATTGAGTTCATCAACCCTTTTTTTCAAATCTTCTTTAAATATTTTTGATATTATTTTCCTAAGCAATAATTTAATATGAAACTCTTTTTGCTGTTCAGATAAATCTTTTGGAATTTTTAGCACTATTGTATTATTATAATAGGCTGCGCTTGGTTTTTTATAATCTGCTTCATTTGCAATTATAAATATTTCTTTATTAATAATAGTACAAATTTTTCCTTTTGAAAAATCTAAGCTTTCTTTTTTAAAATGTTCTGGATTTTTTTCCAATACTTTTATCACTCTTTTTTTAAGATTAGAATAAGCATTATTGATTTGTACTATATTATAATGATAAGGAAATTTTACAATTATTTTATCATTATCTATTATTGCTCGCGCAGAAGAGAGCTTGCTATATGCTTTTATAAACTTATATTTATTATTGCTGATCTCAATCTCTTCCTCTTCAAATATCTGTAGATCTATTGAATGCATAAAATCAAAAAATTTATTTATAAATATATTATTATACTACTATGTCAAATTCCTTAACACTCTGTTGCAATTATATTTAATTTTATTTTCAAATGTAAAGTGAAATAAAGAAATTAATAAATAATAAAACAATAAAAAGTTATTTAGTCATTTATATTTTATAGATTACTATATAAAATATTATAAGATGATGAGATGAGTAATTTAGATAATAAATTAGATTCATTTAATGATAAAAAAAATATTGCGGAATATGCATTAAAGCAAGCAGAAAAAATTTCTCAATATGCTGAAATATATATAGAAAATAGTATTGGCTATGGTTATGCTATAGAACAAGGAATAATAAATGGGGGGTTGTTTAGCGATAGAAGTGGTATACGGATCAGATTTTTAAAAGAGGGGCGCATGTATTCACTTTCTACAAATATATTAAAGAAAGAGAAAATTGACGAGCTGCTTGGCAAAGTGGAAATGTTTAAAAGCAAGCAGAATGGTTTTTCAAGCGAGGAGCCTGTTAAAAAAAATATTATTATTAAAGAAGAAATTGATGTGAATGAAGAGCAGCTTTTGAAGCAGCTTTATGATTATGAAAAGCTCTTAAAAAACAGGCAGTATGTAGTATATAGAAATATTTATGGAAATTATAATAGAGATAATACCTATTATATAAATACGGAAGGAAGTGAGATTTCTTCAAGCATACCTTATATTAATGTTTTTGCGTCTTTTGCGGTTTTTTCAGAAGATAAGTTGAGAGAAAGAATGCTTCAGCTTGGTGGTATTGGAGGAATGGAAGCGCTTAACGGAGCTGATGATAAAATAGTAAAAGAGGCGAGGACAATGAAGCGCATACTTGATAAAGGTGCTGCATTGCCAGAATATGAGCTTAGCAAAATAAAGAATGTTGTAATATCTCCTGAAATTACAGGAATTGCTGTTCATGAAAGTATAGGCCATCCAAACGAAGCGGATAGAGTATTTGGCAGGGAAGCCGCTCAAGCAGGTCGCAGTTATATAACAAAAGATAATTTAGGAATGAAGATAGGAAGCAATACGGTTAATATTATTGATGATCCAACTATTGAGCGCGCTTATGGATCCTATTTATATGATGATGAAGGGGTTAAGGCAAGGGCAAAACAGCTGGTT
>JAJZYD010000035.1 GCA_021806095.1 Microcaldota archaeon | reverse complement strand
TTTAAAAAGTGCATTTATAAATATTGTTAAATAAATAATGTATTAAAGATGGTTTTGTGAAAAGTAATACTTCAATTTTAGATATATTTCATATAAAGATAGAGCTTCACTGGACATTCATAATGCTTTTGCTTTTTGCACTTTTAATAAGTGCTTACAGTGGCTTATATTTTTTTATTATTATTCTTTTATTATTTTTAATGGTTTTATTGCATGAACTTGCACATTCTGCAACAGCGCTTGCCAACGGTATCGAAGTCAAAAAGATTATTTTGTTTCCTTTAGGTGGAGCATCTATAATAGATCTTGATGAAGTTAAGCCAGATTTGTCACTTAAGATTGCATTAGCTGGTCCTGTAATGAGCATATTTTTAGGTTTGCTATGTGGGATTTTTGCGGTTATTGCCCCTCAAATAATGCTAACGCAATGGCTAGGGGCTCAAGTGTCTATTATATCAATATTCCAAATTCTTTTCATTCTAAATATATTATTAGGTATTTTCAATATTCTTCCTGCATTTCCTCTTGACGGTGGAAGAGTAATGAAAAGTGCACTTGAACGCAAACATGACAATTTCACAGCTACAAAAATTGCAGTTAAAATAAGCAATATAATTCTTATTATATTTATAATATTCAGCATCATTTATGAACTTCTCATTCCTGGAATAAGTTTTGCATATTTTACATTCGTGCTCATCTGGGATCTTATAATTGTGATGTTTATTTATGGTGGAGCTCAATCAGAGCTTGGAATGGCATATATAACAAAATATGCATCTAATATTAAAGCAAGGAATGTAGCATCAAAGGATTATATTCTTGTAAATTCAACTATGAAAATGAAAGATTTGTATAAACAGATTTTAAAGAAAGGAACACACACTACACTATTTTCTACATTCGAAAATGGAAAATTAAACACCTATACAGTTGCTGCAAAATTTCCTGTTTCTATTCCAAGTAATTATACCAAGCAAGCGGATATGCTAAATAATACAGTCAATAATTATAAGGTTAAGATTCCATATATAAATTATAATGCACCTCTTTCAAAAGCAATAGAAAAGATGAGATATGAAGGTGCATCTATAATGGCATTGGTAAAAAACAATAAGATTGTTGGATTATTAAATTCACAACATATTGAATCTATTATTGCCCTGCATCTACCTCTTGAAATCCAAAAAGACAAGCAGAAAAGTAGAGAAATTCCAAAATGAACAGAAGAAGAATTATTGAGCACTTTGTCAATTTTTATTTACTTTTACCTTTATAAATTTTATATACTCTGCTATTATCATTTATTGGGTAGTTAACTTTAATACCAATAGAATCACCTTCAAATGCCTTTTCAACATTCTCTCTATTGATTTGCATGCTTTCTATTCGTTGTCTCACAGCATTTTCATAAGTGCCTATTTCTATTATGTCACCCAATGATAACCCTTTATCAAGCTTTATTGCAACAACACCAATTTTGCTGTAGAAATGCTCAACTCTTCCTATATACTCCCTTTTAAATAAAAATTCTGTACTATTACCAATTTCCAAATTAGAATCAGTAGTAAAATCAGAATTTACTTTAGTTGCATTTCTAATGCGCTCTTCATAAGCATTCTGCGCTTCAACTAAACTGTCAAGATCAAACTGGCTCTTCTTTTTCACTTACCTCCCCAATTAATTCAGATTTCTGCTCGTCTTTTAAATCAAATCTTTCTTTCGTTATTTCAATAAATTTCTCATTTAGTTCTTTATCATAAAGTGTACCAATATCAACTAATGATATAATTTGTTGTGCAATCGCCGATTCAATTGATGGTAATGTTGTGCAAGGGTGTATTTCAACATTCTTATATAAAATTCCAGGCAATAAAATACTTTTTCCAATATCATCTACTTTATTGTGCTTTGAATAATGTATTTTTATATAGTTGAATGCATCTTCATATATATCCTTCTTCTTAAGTTTGAACCAATAATGCATCACAAACCACATTACTTTAACAGCAATACTGCTATCGCAAAACACTGTTACTTCATCTTCAGGCTTGAGCTTAACAATCTTCTTTGAGAACTTTATTGATTGAGAAGCGGTCAATGACCTTTCTTCAAGCAGTATTTTTGCATTGTTGCTAATCTTTGGTTCTAAGTATTGCTTCACAGATGATGCTTCACTAACTGTTGATTCCTTATTTGTATAGCCGCCACCTATGATAATTTTTTCTACATTGTTTTTATTTACAAAATCAATAAATTCATCTACATAATTTTTATAATGCTCCAAAGATGCATCAAAAATCCCATTTGCTATTAAAATTGCTGTTTTTGTCATATTATCATCTTTTATTTTTATTCCATTTGTTAAAATTTTTATCAACATCATTTATCATCAAAATAAACCAAGCAGTGAAATTATTTTTGTTTTTACTAATTTCCTTCTTTAGGTTTTCTAAAGAAACAAGTCTCCAATCCATCACTTCCTCTGGAGTTGGTTTTGGAATTCCATTGAATCTGCCAAATACAATATGATCAAATTCATATTCTGTCAAGCCGCTTCCTACATCTGCTTTGTACGGGAAATTAAATACCTCTTCCATATCGCAATCAAAACCCATCTCCTCTTTGAGCCTTCTATGGGCTGCTGTTAAAATATCTTCGTTGGGTAAAGGGTGGCTGCAACAAGTATTAGCCCATTTTCCAGCACTATGATATTTTGTAAGTGCACGCCTTTGTATATAAAGTTCATTCTTATCATTGAAAATAAAAATAGAAAGTGCTCTATGAAGCGTTCCGCCATTCTTGTGTGCCTCAAGCTTTTCTTTAGTTCCTATTGGATTATCTTTTTCATCAACAAGTATAACTTCTACCATTTTATCATTTCATTTTAATTTTTGTTTTTTAATTCTACAATATTAATTTATATACTTTTGAACTTATTTTATTTAAATAATAAAATAATAAAATAATATCTATAATACTTATATACGCTAATAATATAAAAAAACAAAAATATAAATCAATATAAGTTATAATAATATTAAAAGTGAAATTTTATATTAGTATCTACAATCGGCTTTTTGGCATTTTTATTATAATAAATTGAATTTGAATTTTTACAACATTCTATGATTAGATAACAGCAAACCAAAAAATAAAACAAAATTATATAAATATGAGTCGCGTATAAATAAAATGAAATAATAACAATATAATAATTATAATAATAATAGAAGGTGTATAAAATGGCAGAAGAATTGAATCCTTTTAAGATAGCACAAGAACAGCTTGATCAAGCTGCTGAGATAATGAATCTTGATAAGCAAGCTCATATAATATTAAGGGAGCCTGAGCGCACTCTTACTGTAAACATACCTGTTAAAATGAAGGATGGATTGGCTCATACTTTTACAGGATTTAGAGTACAGTATAACGATGCAAGAGGTCCGACCAAGGGTGGCATAAGATTTCACCCTCAAGAAAGCCTTGATACTGTAAAAGCACTAGCAGCATGGATGACATGGAAGACAGCGCTTGCGGATATCCCATATGGTGGTGCAAAAGGCGGTATAATCTGCGACACAAAATCAATGGATGAAAGAGAGCTTGAAGCGCTTTCCAGAGGCTATATAAGAGCTATAGGCAAGTATATAGGCCCTGAGATTGATATACCAGCACCAGATGTCTATACAACACCGCAGATAATGGCTTGGATGATGGATGAATATGTTAATATTATAAGACACAATTCATTTGGTGTCATAACAGGAAAGCCTCTTGAAATATGGGGTGCTAAGGGCAGGAACGATTCAACTGCTTTAGGGGGTATGTTTGTAATGAGAGAAGCAGCAAAGATGCTTAACATAAACTTAAAAAATGCAAAAATTGCAGTGCAGGGATTCGGCAATGCTGGAATGTATGCTTATACATTCTCAAAAGAACTCTTTGGTTCTAATGTTGTTGCAATAAGTGATTCAAAAGGTGCGGTCTATGATCCTGATGGTTTAGATCTTGCTAAGCTTCAGAAAGCAAAAGACGAGAGCGGCACAGTTCAAGCATACGAAAGCAAGAATGCACAGAAGATGAGCAATGAAGAGCTTCTTGAGCTTGATGTTGATGTGCTTATTCCAGCAGCTATAGAAAACCAGATAAGGGGTGACAATGCTGATAAAATAAAGGCAAAGCTTATACTAGAGCTTGCTAATGGTCCAGTCACTCCTAATGCTGATGCTATATTACACGAGAAGGGCATAATGGATCTTCCTGACTTCTTGGTTAACAGCGGAGGAGTTATAGGATCATACTTTGAATGGGTTCAAAATATCAATGGCTATTACTGGGAATTAGATGAATTCAGAACAAAGCTTGATAAAATAATAACAAAGTCATTCGTTGATACGATGAATTTGAGGAATGAATACAAGCAAAATGGAAAGGATATAGCACCGAGAATGGCAGCATATATAATAGCAATTGACAGAGTTGCAAAAGCAATGAAGGCAAGAGGATGGTATTGAATAAATATTAGCAAATCTTAAGATTTTCTTATAGGAGAAGCCGCTATAAGAATTTTTTTATTTTTCTTCTTTTTATTTTATTTTATTTATAAGGCAAGAATACCACGACTTTTAAGTCGTGGATGAATTGCACATCACAAACAAATAAAAAGTTTGAAATGTAATTATAATAGATACTACGGGCTTTAGCCCATAGAGAAGTCATTTCTAATAAACATAGTTTTATGTTTGGAAATTTATGAATTGGATAAATCACTAATTTACAAAATCGCAGATTTTCTTAAATAAATTGTTAAAATTAAACTCCTTTAAATATCTGAAATTTCACTATATTAATTGTTATAGATGTATATGCCGGCTAGAAAACAAATAAACATTTTTTATGTTTATATCCCACCCACCAATTTTCTAGCTGGTTGAGCATCTAATAAATATTAAAATTAATTTGGTAATTTATATGGATAATAAAACAGATGGTTGTAATAAATATGATATTAATAGTATTTTAAATCTATTAAGAGTAAAATAAGTTTAATAATTATTTTATATAATATTTGGTGAAATTATGAATATAGAAAATTTAGAAAAAGAAATGGTTAAAAAATATATTAATGAAAATCGAAATAATATTGAAAAGCTGAAGGATCCTGTAACATTATTCTGGATTTTTTTTAGGGGTTCAGAAGATGATTGCATTGATTTTTATAATTTAATTATTAAAGAAAACTTAGAACTTTTAAAAATAGAATATGAAAATGAGGTGCTTCACAATGTTATAAAATACGATAGTATTTTTCAGAAAATTTTAGAAAGTGCTTCTAATAAGCATCCAGAAATATTAACATATATAAATAATATGGGTACACCACTATGGGCGCATGTTGAATTAAATTATGATCATTTAGATTATGATGGTTTAAATTTTTATTGTTTAGAAAACGCAAAGAAATTAATTGAAATTGCAAAAAACAACCCAGATAAAAAAATAATGCAGACACAATTTAATTTAAAGAATGGTAAATCTTTGTCCCTTGCGTATGAGCTTGCATCTTCACGTAAAATAGAAGTTCGTAACGCGTTTATAGAATATCTTAATGGAATTGCTGATGAAACAACTAAAAGCGAAATATTAGATGCTTATAATCAGGAGGAAGGAGAAAGACAAACAGTTTCTAATGTACTGCGAAGATTAAAATTATCTAATAAAGATATTACACCGGCAGTTCCTAATACACAAGAAACAGGAAAGTTAATTAATAATAATGTTAATGTTAGTGCAAGTGATATAATAAATCAATATCGAAAAGAACAAAAGGCATTACAACAAAATAGAAGTTTTTAAAAATTTTAAATGTAGTAGACTGTCTTATTCTTTATTTTTTTAATTTTTTATTTAATCTTATTTAAAAGGTCTTTTAATTTTTGTACATTGTTCAAATCTTCAGTACTCAATGCTTTGCTATTT
>JAJZYD010000034.1 GCA_021806095.1 Microcaldota archaeon | reverse complement strand
TTGAGTTTTTTTATTGCTTCTGTATTTTTCTACAATCAAACCAATAAGCAAATCTATTCCTTTGTCTTTTATTATATTTTTTTGATAATTTTTTGTTAATTTATCGATATTTTCAAGCTTGTCAAACCCAAGATATTTTATAATTCCAATTTCATTGATAATTTTAGATATGTGAAAAATATCGATTCTTTTTATTTTATATTTATCTGCAACTGCTTCGCGCTCCTTCTCCAAATATTCCAAATAATTTTTCTGATCCTTCCACACTCTTAACAAGCTATAAAATTTGTGCTGTCTAAACATAAACATACAAGATCGAATAAAATAAAAATACAAATAATCTTTCCTGCTGATCTCATTATCCATTTTTTTAAAAGTCAATTTCTCATAAGTTTTAAGAAAAACATTTGTAATTTTATATAACATTCTTGCTTTTAATGTGCCCTCATCAAGCGCAAACGCTTTTCTGATATAATCCTTCATTACCTTATTTAAATCATTATATGAGAATACTTCAAATATTGACATTTTTCCATAATTGCGGCCCTGATGCCTAAGTGCCTCCATATGCGCTATATAATATTTATTGTCAAGCATATTAAGCCTGCCGTTAACTTCTGCCTGCTCGTGTAAAATACCTTTAAAATTTACTTTGTCCTTTTTAAACAGCCTAATCTGCCAAGTGAACATTGGAGATGTTTTTTCTGTTTCATTCTTCATCTCTTCATAACGTTTTATAGCAAATGCATCATTTGAATCTTTATCTTTTTTTATAATATTTTTTATATCTTTGGCAAATTCATTATTTATTCTTTCATCTGTGTCAAGATAAAGAATCCATTCATTCTTACATTTGCTCAATCCATACATTCGCAATGGTTCAACATAGCCCAAAGGCAGAGTATAATATACTTCAATATTTTTATATGCTTTTGTTTTATTTAAAAGCTCATTGTGCATCTTTGGATTGCTTGAATCAATAATAACAATCTGATCACATACATCCATTAATGATTTTGATAGACCCAATACATCTTCTATATCATTTTTAGAGAAAGTAAGTAGAGAGAGCATTGTTTCACTTTTTATAATTGTCTACAATTTCATATAACCTTCTATATATTATAATAAAATTTATATATTTATCAATAACATCAAAAGAAAAACACTTCGTTTATTTTGCAATAGATCAGTTCAGATGCGCTTGTATTCATGCACTTGCAGGAAGATTATTCATAGCGAATAGATCACAGCTTCAAAGTCAATGCCAAAATCAGCGGAAGTGACTCTACAGATTAGTCTTTGCTCACTTAAATAGATAACAGATATTTTCCCATTTCCTTAAATTAAAGTTTCATCAGCAACATCAACTTCGCTGACCCCATTAATATCTCTTAACTTTGTTTCAATTGAAGATGTGTTATTCTCAGCATCTTCAAATACAAACATTACTTTTATAAGCTTAAGCCCAAAAGCAATATCTTCCACTTGAATGCCTTTTGGATCCATTTTCTCCTTTATACTTTTTACTACGTTGTCTATTTGCCCCTCCTTTGGATATACTTTAAAAATTACAGCCATCTTTCCCATTAAGGTCCCTCAAAGTTACATTCTTTGCATTTATAAATATTAGTAATTTCCCTGCAATGTTTGCATCTTATTATAGTTGTCTTGCCGCATTTAGGGCATTTAAATTCAGTGTATTCATGCGTTAATCTACCGCATGATGAACATACTTTACCTGGCATTATTTCTATTATAAACTCACCATTTTGATATTATTATTTTATTTATTGTTATATTATTTTAATTGTTATATTATTTGCTCTTATTTTTATTGAAGCTCATTAATAATAATTAACATTATTGTATAAATAATTACAATATTATATATAAATAATATATATAATAATATATATAAAGTATAAAAGTATATATAAATTTATAAAATTATAAATAAATTATAAAATCCAATATATTATACAATTTAATATATAATAATATAGTTAATAATATTAATATATAATATAGTTAAAAATTTAAATTTTTATTATTTATTATTATTTATTATTTGATAATAATCATATTAAGAATATTATATATAAAGCATATTTGGAAGGAAAAATAATATATATGTTTTGTTTTCATTTTTGCTCTGATTTTTATTTTATGGAATTATAATCCAAAATTATTTATATTCCAAACATAACATAAAGCTAAATATAATAAATAATAATTAAAAGAAAATAAATAAAGATGATTAAATGTATTATGATATTTCAAGAATAATGAAAGAGGGAAAAATAAAAATAAGAGTTAATAGAAGTGGAATGTATCAGCTTCAAACTTTTACAATAAGATATATTGACGCTGGAGATGAACACTTTGCTGAACTTTTTCTTGATAAAGTACTTGATATTAAAGAACTTCAAAGAGTTGCAGATGAAGTTGGTTTGCCGATAGAATCTCAAAGCGGCAGGGCATTTCCAAAAGGTAAAGGCGCAACAGATTTTTTAACAAAAAAGAATGAATAGAAAGGCGTTCGCTTTTTTATCTGCTTATGTGCTGCTTATATCAACAATTCCATTCGCTAGTATAGACTTATTGTCCAATGTATAGTTAACTGTTAAATTATATTCCATAAATGGATTTATAAATGATACAGTTCCACCTAAGCATTGTGTTGTTATATTAGATGTTTGATTCTCTGCAATTGTTTTATTAATACTTTCATTTTTCTCAAATCCTTGTATATAACAGGATATGCTGTTTAGATGTATCTGCTGTGTATTTAGATTCTTTATTGAAAAAGATACACTTGAATTTCTTCCTGCATTTATAATATTGCATGCCAATGCATTTGTACTAGTGATATTGCAACTATTTTTGAATATTGTACTTAAAAACTTTTGTAGTATCCCAGATACATTAATATCTTTTATTATGCTTGCTGAACCTTCTTGTGCATTTGGCGCGAGCGTTCTATTAACCAATGAATAAAATGTTATAATATAATTGCCCTTAATTTCGGTGCTGTTAATTAGTGTCATATTATAAACATGTGGATTCGATGATTGTGGCATTACTATTGAACATATGATTGAATTTGTTGAATTAAACACAATGCCTTTGCATGGAATTGTGTTTGTTGTATTTACTAATGTTTGATCATTCTTTTGCACATAACCAAAGAAGTATCCCTCATTGCCTTTTGATATATTTAGCTCTGACATGTTGAGCAAAGCCAATGAATTGTTATTCATGAATATAGAGGATCCTATTGACGTTGAATTTGCATATGTGAGCCTTGATTGGATTGAAATGAGCTCATTGCTTGTCTTTAATTTATTTATAATAATACCGTTTTCTATTGATTGATAAGCATGCATTGATTGTGTGCAATTACTTTCTATATTATTGTTTACTAACAGCACCTTTGTCCATCCTTTTTGATAAAACGTACATAAGCTTGTATTGCTGTTAAGCTTTGTATTTATTATCCCATTATAAGTACTTATATTAAGATTTAGTTTTTGAAGGAGTGAACTTATAGTAGTTGCATTAATAGGACCTTGCATCCATATTGTATACATTGCAGTGCCATTATCATATTTTGCATATGCACCATTTATTATATTCAAATAATTTATTAAACTACCAAAAAGCGAAAATATAACATTGCTATCTGCATTGAGATCGAAATAATCAAGATTGCTTAAATTATATTCTTTTGAAAGATAAAGAGCAAGTGCAGCACCTTGAGAATTTAAGCTAAAACTTTTGGTTGATGCAATTTGATTGTTTGGTATTGATGAATAAACATTTGGTGCTTCAACATTGTTAACAAAAAATGAAACTGTACTTATAGTTTTTGATCTGTTAGTTATATTGAACAACTTCGCTGGATCTGCAATTGCTTTAAAAGTTAAATTTCCACTTACACTTGCTGGTATTGTGTAGTTTAAGTTTAATGTTGCATTTTTGTATGGAGGCAATGAAATAGAATATGAATTACTGTTTAAATGTTTATTGTTTAAATAGATAACAACTGAAAGATTTTTAATATAATTTGGACCTGTGTTGTTTACAAATACCCTAAATCTTGCAGTTGAAAATGGATAGAAACTTTGATTATTAAGTAGTATAGATTTAACACTTATTGAATAGGATCTTGGAATAAGTACAATCGCAACCAAATAAGCAGCAACCACAATTGCAAGAGCAATTACAATATATAATAGTATATTCATTTTCATATCTTTCATCTTTATATTTTAAAATATAATATATAATTACAAACATAAATAAATTAACAAATAAATCAAATTTTGGTTTTGAGTTCTAATAATATATTACTTATACTTTCCTTTATTGGTTCTATTTGAACTTTAAAATAATAGTCCAGCCATTTTATTTCATCATATTCTTCTCCTAGTGGATAAATTAAAGAGTATTTTCCCTTTGAATGCTCTACAATATTTGCTTTTGATAATTGGAGAAGATGATATCTCAGAGTTTTTTCATTTATTGGCTCCCAGTTGACATTTATATATTCTGCAATTTCATTAACAGTTGGATTTTTTTTTGATGTAAAATGAAAATATATTAAAGCATCAAATACTTCAACTGCGCTGAGCCTTGACTCACCTGGATTTATTATACCCATTGCAAGTGCAAGCCATCTAACAAGTGAACGCCTTGTCTCTGTTACCTCTTTTGTAATTGCCATTCTTCTTAGAGTTATTTCATTCTTTATAAGTTTTGATTCATTAAGTTCCAAACTATCACTTAAATATTATATTTATAGAATTAATAAGTTAAATTTACCAATTTATTGTGTTTTATTTTTGACCTTTATTTAAAGCAAACTATATAATCTGTTTAATTATTAAATAATTTTGCATACTAATATTTATAAGTTTTATTATATATTATAATCGTTCATATTTTTAATTATAAGAATATTGATTGTTATTATATTTTATATTTTTTTAATAATATTCAATAATATTATAAATAATTTTATATTATTATATTTATATTAACTAATTATATTATATTAATTGGTGATGAATTGAATAATTCTAACAAAATCAAATTTCCAAAAAATTTTAAAAGTACTGCTGATATAAAAATTCCTAACAAGCTTATAGATCAAGTAATAGGGCAGGAGAATGCAACTGAAATAATAAAGAAAGCGGCAAAGCAGAGGCGGCATGTTTTATTAATAGGAGAACCAGGAACTGGAAAAACACTGCTTGCACAAGCAATGGCTGAAATGCTTCCTACAACAGATCTTGAGGATGTGCTTGTTTATAGAAATGTCAATGATGAAAATGTGCCTATTATAAAAGTGGTAAAAACTTATCCTACACCTATAAAACCTGGGGAAAAACCTGGAGATGGACAGGGCAGGCAGATACTGCAGAAGGAAAAAATGAGGAATAAGATGTCTGTTGGAAAGGGCAGTTCGCTCATTGTTCCAATTATATTGGTTGTTGTAATTATATTATTTGCAGTAACGCTTAGCGGATTAATAGCTGGCAATGAACTCAATGTATTTGCAGCTTTGATTCTTGGTATATTAATATTCGGCTCATTTATTGCATTTACAGTAAGCTTGACGCGGCGCGTTAGTGCAATGCCTGGATTCGGCGATATTACAAATGAGCCAAAGCTTGTTGTTGATAATACAGGGATGATACATGCACCTTTCCTTGATGCGACTGGATCAAAGGCAGGATCGCTTTTTGGTGATGTAAAACATGATCCACTACAATCAGGAGGGCTTGGTACACCTGCCCATCTTAGAGTTGAAAGTGGTGCAGTACATAAAGCAAACAAGGGAGTGCTTTACATTGATGAAATTTCAAGATTAGAACCAAAATCACAGCAGGATCTTCTTACAGCATTGCAAGAAAAGAAATATCCAATAACAGGACAGAGTGAAATGAGCTCTGGAGCGCTTGTAAAAACAGAACCTGTGCCATGTGATTTTATACTTGTTGCTGCGGGCAATGTTCAAGATATACAAAATATGCACCCTGCATTAAGATCTAGGATAAGAGGATATGGATATGAAGTTTATATGGATTCGTCAATTAATGCAACACCAAAGAATACAGAAAAATTTATTCAATTTATAGCACAAGAGGTCAAAAAGGATAGGAAGATT
>JAJZYD010000033.1 GCA_021806095.1 Microcaldota archaeon | reverse complement strand
GTAAATTTAAGATTATATCAATATTAATACCATCAATAAGGCAATCAATGCGCCAGCTAAACTACAGATAAAATTTGTGGTGAATTTATTTCCAATGCCATTTTCTTCAAAATAGCCTAAAAATGAATCAATAATAGTACCGGCAAACCCACTTATAAGCACTATAAAGAATAAAAATATTAAGATATTTGCTGATAAATTAAAATTTAATAAAGGAAGCAGGAAGACGGAAAATGAAATAAGCAATGATCCAACAAAACCAGCTATTGTTCCTAAAAGAGAAATTCCTCCAGAAACTCCTTTCTCTATTCTCTTAAATGTTATAATAGAGAATGGCCTTCCATTAATGACTCCTATTTCACTGCTAAACTTATCTGCGGTCACCGCAGCAACGCTTGCTATAAATGCAACTAAAAGCATTATTGAAGGATTAAAAACAAAGATTAGCACAACAATAATAAAAGGCATAAGCCCGTTTGCAAGAACATTGTATATGCCTCTGCTTTTTTGATAAAGTTTTATACTCTTTTTATAAACTCTTTTTGTCTCTGTTACTATGGCGGACAGGATTAGGAAATAAGCCATCACGCAAATATAAAAGAGGCCTAAAGCAAAGTTTGAGGTTAAGATTCCAAAGACAAGCATTATAAGAGCCATTATAATTGCAAGTATTGTTCCTTTTATGTCAAGCGTAAAAAAAGTTTTCATAAATATTTCACATTATATTTATTGTTTTATTTTGTCCTTTTGCGATATCATCTCCCAATTGAATGTTGAGAGCTTCCAATGGTGCTTTTTGATTAGCCATTTCAAAGCACCAAATATAAATTTATAAATTCTGATTTTTATGGAGTTAATATTATTTATAATCATTCATATTTATATGTCTTTTGACTTATTCTTTGCGTGCCTTCTTTTCTCTTAAAAGTTAATGATTTTTTGTCTACATTATCAAATATTGTATTATTTCCATATTTTTGAAATAATACCGGTAATCAAGATTTGATGGTGAGGTTTTTAAAGATTGATATTCTAATATAAATTAGTTCTCTACGTAAAAGTATGTCCTAAGAACTGGTCGCCTTGCCAGCGTGTATTGCACGCTGGCACTTATTCTTACTTTATTTATTTTATTTATAATTTTTAATAATATAAACTTTATTTTATATTAAAACATTATTAATATTAGGTGTATATTTTATTTATTTCTTCAAATAATATTTATAGGTATGCAAAAATCATAACATATATAACCCTATAATATTCATAGTGGGGCTTTTATGAATATGTTGGTTAGGTATAATCAGTTATTTTTAACTTAAAGGAATTATAATTTCAGTTTTGTTGTAGTAAAAACCTATAAATTGTGTTGATGTGTTCTCTCTCATAGCCAAAGTAAAATTTTGATTAGATGGGTTTACAGGTTTTTCATTTAATCCAGTGTCTTGTGTGAAATTATAATAAACTCGTGAACCAATCACTTTAACACTTTTAACTATATATGGAGCTGATACAATTCTATCATTTGCAAGTGCATAATCTAAATAGACTTTTTTACCAACAAGATAATTCATTACATTTGTATATGTTGAATTTTTATAAACTAACGCAGATAAACCTACATAAGTTTGTATATAATAACCATTATATAATATAAGATTATAGCTTGTTCCACTAAATGATATGCTATCTGTAGCCACTAGTCGTGCTTGTTGGTTTGTGGTATCATTTGTAAAACTATAAAAGGTAGTTATGTTTGGATGTGGCGTTTTTGTTATATTAATATAATTGCTAGAAGCTTGTAATGTTGGTGGTTTTTGATATATGATTGGATGTATAAAATTAAGAACTAAATTAGGTGATGCGAGCAATAATATTCCAATTATGACGGCAAACACCAATAATATTCCAATAATTTTTCCTAACATATTTATCATATAATATTCATGGGCCTGGAGAGATTTGAACTCTCGACCTACGGCTTACTTACTTCTTGTTATAAGACCGTCGCTCTAACCAGGCTGAGCTACAAGCCCTCTCTTTATCTTCATTGATTTATTTTTAGAACAATAAAATTAATAAATAATATTTATAGATATATTGATATTAAAATAAAATATTTAAATATATGTATATTCTGAATTCTGAAGTATAATTTTATTGAAGTTTGCTATTATATGTTTGTTTTTATATTATAAATTTTTGATATGCTCTTCATTTGATATATTCTTTATTGATTTAAAATATTATGCTGGTATTGAGTAATTGTTGTGCACCCATGAAGGCTTTTGTGATGAAGGTGGCAGTCCTCCTGTATAATTATTAAGCTTGAAAATTCTTACAGGATAGGTATAATTAATAAAGTTTATTCCATTGTAAGAAGTTGCATTGCTTGGATAAACTTGCGTAAATCCTGGAAGATTGCCTAAGAAGAATGCCTTATAATAATTTGAATTATAATATTCTGTTGGTGCATCTGTTACAATTCCATTTGCATTTGGCGCATAAATAACCATAAACTGCGCCATTGTAATGTTATCAACAAGGGTTTCACCCATAGGTGATGGATATAGAAATGAATTTGTTTTCTTTCCATTTATTGTATAGAATTGATACGCACCATTTGAAGTTGGTGTAAGTGAAAGACACTCTTCCCTTGAACTATTGCTTGAATTTGTTGGCGGATCCATTAATGCTATTGGATATAAGTGTGTTGAATTTGATATAGAGCAATAATAGTTTATATTAGTATTTGTCTTATTTGGATAGAGCGCAGCTACTGGTATTAGTGCATACTGTGGATCATGGTTAAGTTCACATTGTGAGGTTCCAAGGTTATAAGGTTGTGGTGGATTAAGAGCCTTGCCTTGCTGGACTGCATAATTATACGAGGTTCCATTTATATGTATGCAAGCAAGAAAATCGAGCGCACCCCATTTTCCTATTAAATCTTCATCGAAAAGAGCATATTCTGTTTGATTGCTATTCATATAATTTGCCAGTACTTTTGGTGTATAACCATCCTGTGAGCCAAGTACATACTGTGCCGCTACTGTATAATCCTCGCTTGGATCAGCATTGTCCCCTCTAAGCACCGCATAACTGTTGCCATACCAATTTATCCAGTCTCCATAATCCCACCAGGATAGTACTCTCGGTGCTTTAGGCCCTACATTATCTCTTATCCAATACATTGAATTAAGCCAATAGCTAGGAATCTGATTGCAGAATAAGCCCATACCTAATGAATAACTTACAAACATATTGCCACTAGTTGATAATGCAGTGCAAACATTATTATCCCATAAGACACTGCTTGGTGTTGCTGCTGCGACAACAGCTGTACCTGTTAAATCAATGTAAGATGAACTTTCTCCATACATAAATTTTGAATTAGCAATTGAAAAGATGGCTGTAATTATGATTAGAAATACAGCAAAATAGAGCATATTCTTCTTAATTTTTTCGTCTTTGTAAACATTCTTTGCATATAAATAAAGTAAATATATTATTGCGAGTATTGATGATACTGCAAAAATACCAATTGCAAGTATAATGCTTTTTAAATAGCTGTTGCTTTTTTGTTGCTCGTTGCTTATATTTTCTTCTTTACCTTTATTTTTATTGAATATATTTATCTTGAAGTTTTTATCTACAAGAAGCATCAATTCTCCTAATAATATTGAAAATAGCAGTATATATGCAATCCCAAAATGTGGTAAATATTTTACCTCAGAAAATCCTGCAAGAAGCAAAGGTATTGAAATTGCTAAATAAAGTATGCTTGTTCTACTCCCAACATCAATAATCTTTATAAACAGTAATATAATTGCAAGTATTATAATAGTCCATAATATTAATGGAACGTTTGCAATACTTGCTGCAATAATACCAAGGCCTTGTGCTCCAAAATTATAGGTTAAACCGGTTGGTGCAAATTCTTGAACAGTCATAAATAATGGCGATGAAGGAGTAACAAAATGTACACTTAGCGCAAGATAATGCGTAACTGAGTTTCTTAAACTTGTAAGCATTATAAATATAAATGCAAGTATCACAAGCAAAATTACCCATTCAAATCTTGCTCCTATATCAATCTCTTTAAAGAAAAGATTGTGTTTTTTAAGATAAGGTGGAAGATATTGCAGCAGTGCGATAAAGATCAGCGCAAAGAGAGGATATGATATTGGAGAAGGTATGCCTAAAGCTAGAGGTGTTCTATTTGCAAGTGATGCTCCATATGGATAAAAGAAAATGAAGAAAATTATAGTCAAACCTATAATTATACCATTCATTATATAGAAATCCTTTTTTATATCATTTTTAAGAAAATCTATGATACCTTGAACTAATATGTAAATTGCAAGTATCGCTACTGTCACAGTATAGTAATGGGCTCCTATAAAGTTTGCAATAAATGCTATGCTTGCCAGTATTGCCAGCCTTTTGCTTTTCATATCCTTGACAGCAAGCATATATGTTGCAATAAAGAAAAACATTGCAAATATACCCCAAGGCTCAAGCAACTGCTCACCTGCAATGAATGTTGTAATAAGCACAGGCATCGTTGCACTTAATCCTGCACCTATCAAACCAATCTTCCAATCATACTCATGATAAAGTATTATAAATATTACAAATGTGAGTAAAGCTGCCGCTATTGGTGGATAATAACTTGATACGATGCTTAGCATTGTTGTATTCATTGTTGTTAGATGGGGGCCTAATGAATTTGCAATATCATACCAATAAGCTTCTATATAAGGTATAAGAGGTTGCATTTTGTGGTTAACTCCTGTTGTTATTGCAGGCCATGCTGCATGATCAAAAGGAATCTGCTGTCCATATGTTAAAATATATTGGGTGCTTATCATATCAAAATAAGGATCAAATTCAAAGAAGGTAGGAGAAACGCTAACATTCATGAATCTTGTTACAAATGCTGATAAAAATATTATTATGAAAAGAACCCATGCCCATTTTGGGACATTTAATTTATTTGATTCAATAAAGTTTTTCTTAAAATCTTTAAATACCCCTTGCCATATGCAAAGGATTAATCCTATAATTGTAAGAATTGCGAAGTTAACATAATTGAGCATAAGGGAAAATGTGAAGAAGTGAATTGTATTCATTAGATATGCTTCAAGCCATGTTAAAGTTGGCAAAGCAATAAATCCAAAAATAAAGCCAAAAATACTTATCTCTATTATATGCAGTTTTGTATTTTTTAATAAGGCTAGCGCGATTAATATTCCGGGTATAAAGATTGTTAGAAATCCTATTATTATTGCTAATATTGTATCAAACAACATACAATCCCATCTTTTAATTTAATTTTTATTAAGTTAAGTATATATAATTTAATATATGTAAATTTAAAATTTATTTGCGATTATTGTACAAATATAATGATATAAATAATGTACAATTAATTAGAATCAATATAATTCAAGATAAAATAATTATATAGATATTATAAATAATTATAAAAATGTTTGTTGTTGTTTCAATTAGAATTTTATATCTAAATAAATCAATAATTTTAATATAAAAATTATTTTGTGAAAAATAATAAAAAGAATATTGTTAACATGACAGACAAAATATACCTTCTTATTTTATTCAAATTGCAGAAATTCGCTTGCGTGCTTTATTACTTTCTCCTTACTTTCATCAATTGTTAAAATCTCAAATAATTTAGAGGGATCAAATTTTTCATCAAATTTAAGTTCATTTAATTTATTTATAAACATTTTCATTCCGAGTTCTTTAATTGATATTCCTTCAAGATTTCCATGTCTAAGTTCATCAATTTTCTCTTCGCTGCTTTTACTTTTGATTCTGCTAGTGTCAAATTCTATCACTGAATCTTTAGAAAATTTTCTAATCATGCTTTGGATTGGCATGTCAATAATACTATAGTCATCTGCGATTGTGCCGTCAAGCTTTACTTTTATTATTGGATTGCTTTCATTTTTCAGTGATTCTTCTATTTTTGATTCGCAGATCTTCATAAATGATTCTGGAGTTGCATTGTTGATTAATATATTTATAATTTTGAAATTTCTTGAATTAATCTCAATAAATTTATATGAGTTATATTGAGTATCAAATAGAATAAATCCCTTTTTCCCTACTTCACTTTCTTTGAGCTGTGTAAGCACTGTGCTTCCAGGTATAAGGAATGGTTTGCCGTGAACTTTTGCTTCCATCATATTATGTATATGCCCATCAACATATAAATCAAATCCTACTGGAAGATCATCATAATGCATCGCATTGGTGTCAAAAGGAAGCAGTTCATAAATATTTTGATGAAATATAAATATATTAAATATATTTTCGACTGGTTTAAAATTAATACTTTTTATGTATTCTTTAACCCGCTCATCAGATATTCCTCCTAATCCACTTATTGCAACTTTTTCATTATTTAATTCTATCAGCACAGAAGCTTCACTTAAATCTATAACCAGCCCAGCAAGCGCAAGTAGATTAAGTACATTTTCTTTTCCTTCTGATGTTCTTTCGTGTGTTCCTGGTATAGCAATAACAGGAATGTTTGTATAAGCCTTACCTCCATTGAATCCCTTGAATTCTATAACTTTTGCCTTCCAATTGTTCTTTGATAATTCTCTGAATAAATTTATTGCTTGGGCGATTACTTCAGGTTTTGGAGCACGTTTATCAAAGATATCTCCTGGAAGTATTACTACATCAGCCATGTTACTGACTTTCTCTAGCGCATCTTTAGCTTGGGCATATGCATCTTGATAGAATCTTTCATATCCTATATGAAGATCAGAAACAATTGCAATCTTTATATTAACACCTTATTTTTATTTTACTGAAAAAAATTATAAATTACAAGTTATAATAATACTATTTCTACTGAAGTGTCAGTTTCCATAAATATATTATAATAGGATGTTGACTTTTTAATACTTTTCTTTTAAAATGAATAAAACAAACCCGCATGGAAAGCAGGGTTCTCTCTCTTTCGTCTGTAAATCCCTGACAATACCATGCAAGGTGATTAAATGATAATAA
>JAJZYD010000032.1 GCA_021806095.1 Microcaldota archaeon | reverse complement strand
ATGTCTAATGTTGGTGAACCTGCTAATATACTATCACAGGAGCTCATATTATTGTTCTTGTTAATCCAAAATGAAATTGTGTACTGTTGTGGCAGTACAACATTATTTGATGTTATTATATTGCTTATTAAATTAACATCACTGAAATAAGGTGTTGTTGTATAAAAAGATGAAAATGATGCAAGACCATTTCTTTCATTGTTTGTATTATTACTTAAAGAATTTAAATAATCCGGCAGATAGGCGGAGCTGAAATAATAATTGTTGTTTATATAATTGATAATAGGGCTTGCATTAATCAATTCAAGTGCATTGCCATAAATCAATACCTGCGTTCCATTTTTGATATATTCTAATATATTTGATGAAGGTGCATATGCGAGATAAGGTGCTGTCGGCGTAATTGAAATAGGTGTATATGTTATCAGTCCGCCCATATTGCAGACATTTTGCTGAAGATTTATTGAATTTGGTGTTGCAAGAATAAATTTGCTGTTTTGATAAACTGATGGTATGCCGCTACAGGAAGGTGAGCCGCTTATATTTATTATCGTGCCATAAGTAAATAAATATTGTGATAAACTTCCTGAAGATGCTAAAGTATTGCCTATTATAACCGCTTTTGGCATCTTTAACATCTTTATATAGGATGGATTGCTTCTCTGTGCTGTGCTTAAATCAACCGTATTATTTATATTAATACTTGCATTTTCAATAAATGAATAATTAAAATTTTGTGATCCTGATTGAATTTTTATAATTCCAGAATAAGTTGCATTAATCATTGAAGGTGATGTTTGATAAATAAAAAGTCTTGCATTTTCTACTTTTATTTTTGTATTCTTTATCGCGAGGCCGGTATTTAATGTATTATTAATATTATTAAGTATTGCAGAATTCATTATTGTATTAAAATTTTCATTGTTTATTGTACCATTTTCCATAAGTGATGCTAAATTTGTCGATAAACTCCCTCTTATTATATTATAGCTTGATGAATTTGTCAATATTATAGAGTATGCTTTACTTAAGCTTTCTTGCAGTGTTGATGAAATCACTTGCTTTGCTGTTGATATTATTGTACCTTCATTCTGTGCGACAGCAAAATTCTCCATTGAATTATTATAATTCATATTTATCATAGTATAAACTATCACTTCAGTTAAAATTAAGATAAGAAAGATCAGCATTAGCAGAGTAAGGAGTATGCCTTTTTGATTATGATTCTGCTTGGGCTTAATTTTAATATTATTGATATTACTTTTAATATTATTCTTAATGCCTATACTTTTATTTGTTTTTACTTTTTGTTGTAAATTTATTACATGTTTTTTATTGTTGTTTTTTATCGCCATTCAACAACACCCACATTAAATGTTTTTTCACTTCCATTTATATCAATACTTAACGGTATAGCCGATGTACTTACTAAATATGCGCTTTTAAAGTTGTAAGGTGCAAATGAGACATTTTTATAAATAATATTATAAGGATATGTAAAATGAAAGTTTGCATAATCATTTGTATCCCCCTGCATAGGCCACCATCCTTCAATGCTGCTGCTTATACTATTTGATATCGGAGTCGAAGCTATTCCTTTTTCATACAAGTTGTAAATTTGTTTTTTGGTTAATAATGAATTATAAATTTGAATACCTGTTATTACTCCATTATATTGGTAGGCAGTAAAGTTCTCCCCAATATCCAAAGTATTATTTGTGATCCCTATTGAATTCATGTTTATATATGTTGTTTCTAGACTGCTGTTGAGATACCAATCAAGAGTGCCGCTATTAAACGTTAAAGTTATAAAAGAGTACGCATTTGAAGGTATATTAAAGCCGCTGCTTACACTATGTGCAACTCCGCTTGGATCAACATAACTAAACGTTAAAGGTGCTGATTGGAATGCTCCGGTAGTTGAAATTGAGATTCTGTAATTGTTTGATGATGCTGGTCCAAGAGCCATAATTGTTGGATTGCTGTTTTGCTGTGCTGTTGGATTAATCCAAAATGAAATACTAAATATATTGAGCGGATTTGGTTCATTAAAATAACTTACCAAAGCATTAGCATTATAGCCGTTGAAATATGCAACATCTAGTGAAGGTGCATAAGTATTATTGATAAAGATTTCGGAACTTTCATTTCCTTTTAATGCTTCACTGAGCAGTGCATCTGCATAACTCCCTTTTTTGTTTAAATATAACGAAGCAAGTACATTCAATAAATTACTTTGAGGATTTGCTTTTGGTGCACCTATTGCATAAAGATTTCTGCCAACTGGTAAGTATATATTTCCATAAGCTATTGGTATATCACTAACAAAACTTTGGATGGGTGTTCCTTTAAATGTCACCTGCCATTCAATTATTCCATCATGATTAAAAGCAACAAGTGTATTTCCATTTAGTAGTGTATAAATAAGATTTTGTGCTGATGATGGTGTAGAATTAAATGTTGATATTATAGGAAGTGATTCATTAAAATAAATATTGCTTGTATTATCAAATAAACTATAAATATTATTGCTTGTTTGTATATATGTTTTATTATTTAGAATTGATGCACTTCCTATAATTGGTTTATTTAAGCATTTATTTGAGATTAATGCACCGCCCAAATTATAAATATAAATACAATTTAAAAATTCAGTGTTTAAATATTTGTTGCTTAGGCTTGGTGGCTGTGCTGGAGATTCTGAAGAAGCTAATGGTGTATTATAAACGTGCCATGTGCTTATAAGAGAACTACCATGATAATATGTATAAGATTGCAACGCGCCCTCCCAACTTCCAGATGAAGGGCTATACAATCCATATTGAAGGAATTCACCATCTGAAAATAAAGATGGGGCTTTTGTTGATGCTGATGTAATAATTATACCATTAAATGGATTTAGTAAGGTGCTGTTTGCATCAATATAACCATCCTCTGCATTGAGTATAACATATGATGTTCCGATAGTCTGCTGCCAGAGTTGTATTCCATTTTCTAAATAAGCATAAATATTTCCGCTAGTTGTGGCTGCATAAATATTATGCATAAATATTAAAGGAGTGCCTATAAAATTTCCAGATGGAGCTGTTGTGGAAAATAAAAGATTGCCAGTTGTTGCATTTAATGCATAAAGCTGTGATGATGGTCCTTCAGTAGTAAATACAACCATACCATCAGCTACTACAGGATTTGGATTTATTGGATTTGGTGCATGAAATGTAAACATTACTAAAGGTAAAGCTGGTCCATCAGCGCTTGTACTAAATGAAAGAGTGCTATTTCCACCATATTGTGGCCAGGTATTATTTTGCAATTGTGGCAAGAACATTGCGCTTGCAAATTTTGATTCAGAAAGATTTCCAATTTTATAAAACAACATTGATTGCATAGCTGAAGAAGCACTTAACTGCACAGTTTGAGATGCTAAATTACTTTCATAAAAAAAATAAACCAATGCAGAAATTGCAATCCCCAATATTATAAGTGAAAATATTGCATCAACTGTAAATATAAATCCCTTTTTATATTTATTATTTTTAATTTCTTTTTGATTCACTCTTTTATACATCATTATCCACTTATTCAATTATTTATTTCAATCTTATTTTACTTTTATTCAAATTTCTGATTTTTCTATGTTTTTGTTTTATTATATTTATTATGAAATACCTAAAGTTGTATTTGACCATAGATAAACTTCAACATTTACTGGCTCATTATCATAAAATGATGTTTCATTCACTTTAAAAATTGTTATTGCATTATATGCTAATGGATTCCTACCTATATTAATATCAAGTAACTTTCCTTCTATGCTTATATAATAATCATAACCTATACCTAATGACTGTTTTGTTGCTTGATAATCATAATTTGACATTGATATTAATGCTGCGAGCTTATTCGGCGAGATTGATTTTGGCTTTGAGCTGCTTTCTAAACCAACATATATATTCTGCCAGGTTGTTGTATTGGTTGTATTAATTACACTATACCAATTATTTGGTGCTCCTTCTGATAACAGGGATAATGCGAATGTTTGTGTTTCTAATTTGATTATTGTTGTGCTGCTGCTAAGACTTGTTGCAATTTGATTGTTAACGCTTGTCCAAATAAATGCCGCTATAATCAAAGCAATACTAAATATAAATAATCCAAACATTGCATCAATGCTCCAAAACTGCCCTTTCAATACAACCATTAATATACCATTTTTAATTATTTTTTTACCTTATAACTTTTTTCTATTTTTTATATTTGATTTTCCTAATATTTTATAAATATTTTAAATTTATTTGCCCCCCAATATCAATCTCTGATTTGGTGCAATTCCTTGTTCTTCAAGTTGTATTATCTGTGTGTTGCTTAATATGCTGTTATAAAGCTGCACATCTGTTATCATTCCATTAAAGATTCCACTACTTTGTGTAAAACCTCCTATAATAATATTTCCTGATTGTATTGACGGCGATACTGTCAAGCTTGTATTAAATTGATTATTATTGACAAACAATGTTGCTTTTGTGCCACTCACTCTTGCCGCTACAAAATTCCACGTATTTTGTGTTAAAGGTAAAGTTTGCGAAGTAATGCCTTCGCATCCAAAACTTAAACCAACTGATAATGACTGACTTATATTTAATTCAAGAATATTACCAGTGCCTGTTGGACAGCTTATGGCTGGCCCATATCTGAATATTGTTGAGCCTTGTGATTGAGTAATATTTGGTTTTATCCATATGAGCAATGTTGCCTGTGAACCAATAGCTACACCAGATTGTGCGACGAGTGCATTCTGCCCAATTGGATTAAACATCAATGCATAAGAAGTATTATTATTTTGTGTGCCTGCCTGATTTGTAAATTCACTATTTACAAATATTATATTGCTGATTGTACCATTATAATTATGTCTGCTATAGTCATTTGCATTGCCATAAAAGGGATACCAAGCTATTAAATGATCCAAGTTTATTGGTGCACTAGTGATTCCCCTTGTATATAATTTCTGGATATCCTTCGATGATAATGTTGTATTATATATCTGCAGATTTGATAAAGTTCCATTTAATGGGCTTATGGTCTGCGCGCTTTCTGCAATTGCTAAATTGAGCAATGAATAAGGTCCATTAATAATTGGAATTGTGTAAGGAGTTTCATTGTTTGCATAGAATGTTGCAAAACCATTATAGACGCTTACGGCAAGGAAATTCCAAACATTGCCATTAATACCATATCCATGATAGAAATTGCTTCCAAAGCCTATTTCTTCATCACCGCTTCCTGCTGCTGCACCAGCAGCAATACCATTATTAAGCCACATTTCAAAGTTATTAGTACCTCCTGAATTTAGAAGTGTGTAGCCATTGCCGCTTTCCATCTTTAATGTGTTTGCACCATTAACCCACATTGTAGCTGTAAATGAATTAATGTTGCTGTAAGGTATTGTTGTTGATATATAACCAGGATTTGCTGCAGAATCCATCATTGATTCAAAATTAATCTGCTTTAAATTTGTGTTCTGCCATATTGGAAATTCATTAAATGATTGGAATGATAAGTCATTTTTATTACCTCCAAAATCATATATAATGTTTCCAGTACCTTCGTTTATAGGCCACCAATCAGCAAGTATTGAATTTTCATCCAAACAATTTCCTATTAAAGTTGGATTGCCATTAAATAATGTAATAATAGAAGTTATATTGCTTTCTGTTGGGGTTAAATAAATAAATGGATAATAGCAAGAGTGCAGCGAAGCTTGTGTAGAACCATCTACAAGTCCATTATATACTGCAACACCTTTTAATAAAGGTGATTTTGCAATACTAGCGTTGTTTCCGAGCGTAGTTTCATTGACTTGAATAATAGGTGCATAAACAATATTATTGGCTATTAAATTATGGTTCATACCACTATAATCAAATGGGTTATTATTAAGTTCAAAAAAAGCAATGAGATTTGAAATTTGTGGAGCACTTATCAATCCTTTGTTATATAATGATGTTTCATTTGTTAATGATAAACTTGCATTATAAAATTGGATATTGCCAATGTAACCATAAAAATTAGGCTGAGATGTAAGTGGTGTGTTACATCCAATATACATCATATTAGATGCAGTTATACTTTCATCCTGTCCAAGCCCACTTGTTTCATTATTATTAATATAAATAGAGAAAGTTCCTGTATCTATGCCTCCTTTAGACAATGATATAAATAAATTATTCCATTTGTTTAGCTGTAGTGGATTGGATGAACATAAACTTACATTGCCTCCACTTATCCCGAGCCCTTTATTGAATGTGTTTATGCAAACATTTCCTGTGTCTGTTATATTTATTGTACTATATCTTGTATTGTTGCCTTCATAGTAGAGAAGCGCGTTATAAGAAAAAGGATATAGCCACATATTAATTGTAAAATTTGGTATATTGTTAAAATAACTTTGATTATTATATAAGCAAGAATCATCCATATATCCTACATAAGTCCTTTTTATGCTTGGATAAAGGAGCGTAGACGGCAGCAAGCTTACATTTTCAGAATTTTTATTTATATAAATAATCCCTTTTGTATTTGTTATTTTTATAGTGCCATTGGATATGTTTAAATTATAAAGCCTTAATGAAGGCGTGCTTTGGCTTAATTCTGTTCCATTTATAAAAATATTCCTAGCATTGCTAAATGCAAAGCTTTTGATGATCTGAGCGCCTATTCTTGTTGATACAATTATAACTCCTGATGATGATATAGTTATATTATAAGATTGTGTACTCACACTGCCCTGCAACTGAATTGTTGTTGAGTAACCGCTTCCCGCTAGCATGGCTTGATTAATACTCGTCGCTATATCCTGTGCAAGAAACTGCAGAGACAGTCCCTCCTGGTTTGCAAGCGTTATGGCCCGCTGTGATGAAATTGCAGCAAATATAATAAGAAATACAAGAAGTATGTAAGCATATACTACTGCAAATTCAAGCGTAAGCTGTAAATTAAATTTAGCGTTCATCAAGATATATTGAAAGATAAATAATAAAAAGAATATGATTGATAATATTTAACAAGTATTAAAAATTTAAATATAAATCAGAGATAATTTATAATAAGATAAAAGAATCTATATAAAAAAGAGTGAAAATAATAATTGAAAATAATCAAAGTGAGGATTTAAATATGGGACAAAATAATTCTTGAAAATCTTGACCAAAAATTTAACTCTACGAGCGGGAAGTCCCCTTTCGTGAGAGAGGGGATGAAAGTGAGGAAAAGGTTTATATACTATTCAAATCAAATAATATAATAACTATGATATTATGCGCACTGAAAAGATATGTGGA
>JAJZYD010000007.1 GCA_021806095.1 Microcaldota archaeon | reverse complement strand
TGTAAGGGATTGACAATGAATCCCTTGCACCACCCACAATCTTTCACCACTACCCACACATTATATTTGTGGTGAGATTATGACAAAACCAAAATTTGAAATAAGAAAATTGGATGAGAAAAGATCTGTAATAGAGAAAAGGCTCAAAATTGTTGGAAAGGACAAAAGCGGAAAAACAATGTCATACTATGTATGGCTCTTCTTCTTTCTTGAAAAGAACAATAAACAAAAACATAAAAATATAGATGCAAGTAAATATGAAAAAAATAAAATGAAATAAAACAAAATGAAAATAGTGGTGGGAAAATGAGTGAAAAAAACAAAAGAATAGGAAACAGCGCAAGCGCTGAAAGGAGCAAAAGAAAAGATAGCAAAGAAATAAAAAGAATCTCAAGAATTCAGAAGTACTATCTAATTCCTTATCAGGAGAATGTTGATCTTGGAAAGCTTGCAGAAGAAATTATTGAAATAAAAGGAGTTCAAGAGGTCAATATTGGAGATAGTGGAGAGGGAGATAAAGATAGCGATTACGGACTTATCGAAAAGACAAAACACAGCGAGGAAGTCGACAGCAGTGAATTTGCAGAGATTCTTAATAAGAGAATAAAGGGAAAGTATGCGAGGATTGTGAGCTACTATTCTGTGAAAAGATAGCATCTTTTTATTTTATTTTTTGTTTTAATGTTCATTTTAAAAATGAAAGGAAAAATATTTAGTTTATAAATTTATATTTATATTGTAGTGGTGAGCGGGCAACCAACCGAAAGGAGGAAGCTCCTCTCATACAGAGAACATATGGCTTAAGGCCTTATCCGGAGCAGAAACGATACTAAAAAGTTTCATAAAGCAATGACACGACGAGCGTAACTTTTTAGATGAAACGGTCGGTGTATGTTCAATGAGTATGCAAGGCATTTGCCGCTCAGTCTAATGTTGCCTAAAACAAAAAGAGGGCTACGGCTCACCACTACTTTAGTATAAAAAATAGGAGAAGGCTAAGTTCAGTGTATTCATAACGTTAGAAGAGTCCACAAAAGATATAAGAAAAGAGGCCTTAACTTTTGGTTTTGGAAAATTTTGCTAAATCATGAACAGATACTAAGAATATAGATTTTGACTATAAAGGAGCTATTTTAGGGAATCAGGCCAAAAATCTACTTCAGTAAAAAAGATATTAAAAAAAATGACACCAGAACAAATTGAAATTTATTTTACACTAAAATTAAAGAATTACCTGCCTAATTGAAAAAGTTATATACATGTGTTTGTCGGCGATAATTTAATTAAGATTGGAAAGTTGAGTTAGAATTGGCTATGGGTGACTTTTGTCCCAAAGCCCTTTGAACAGAAAAGTGTATATTTTCTTATACCCTATATATTATTTATCATCATATATTATGAATCATATATATTAAGTTGATGGTATAGAAATGGATGGACTAAAAACCAAGGACGAAAGGGTATTTCACAGCGCGGCGCCGGTGAAGGTTAAGGCGGCAGAGAAAATAATAGGAGCTAGGGGAAATAGAGAATTGGATAAAGCCTTTGGGCCGATTTTCGATGCGGAGAAGTCCGCAGATCAAGACTCCGAAAGGAAGATTGGATAAGGGGTTGACTATATGGACGAAAAATCTATCGGAGCAATGGTAATGAATTGGGATGGAACATACCTATTCCTGAAAAGGGCCGACCGCGGATTCTGGGAATTTCCTAAGGGTCATCAGGAAAAGGATGAAAAAGATTTTGAAACCCTATATAGGGAGTTGAAGGAAGAGACTGGAATAGAAGAATTGCAGGTGATAAAAGATGTCTGCCACGAATCTCGATACAAAAATTCAAAGGGAAACAACCGGATAATTATAGTTTATTTTGTTAAGGTACGGGACCCAAATATTGTCATCAGCGATGAACACTCAGAATTTCGATGGTTCAATTATGATGACGCATTAAGGGCACTTTCAGATCAGCACGACTGGCAGAAGTTTGTGATTAAAGCTGAAGAACTAAGACATAGTGGTTTATGGTAAGCAAGTGAAATGTCTGATACATCGGAAGCCTTTAAGGAGAAAGTATAAGGGGGTAAGATTCGAGCAGATATGCCTGGCTCCTGGATGTGATTATAAATCAACTTTCCATTTTGACTGAAAATATCGACGGTAAATGTGTAGTACCCAACTGGTTTTAATTTGGCAGATATTGTTCAAGTTTAATTAAGATTGGAAAGTTGAGTGTAATAAAGAAGAGGTCAAAATAAAAAATAATTGATATAAAAGTTAATCAAGTTTCAATTCCAAAAAGCAAAGCAAATAACTTTTCTTCTTTCAATCTTTTTTGTGCATCTTGCATTAGCAAATTATAGAGTCCTTCTAGCGATTCTTTGCCATTTCCGAAAGCAGGGAGTGACCTATCAAGATTTTCTATAGCCCTCTGTATTCTTTCTTCCATGTGCTTTATGTTTTGGTTAGTTGCTTCATATTTGCCTCTTAATCTATAGAGCTCAAGATCTGTTATTGTCCTTTCTTCCTGTTCGCTTATAAAAATACCAAACGAGTACTCAAAATATTGTGCCATTATGCATGTGCCCTTATAATAACTATTTGCTCTAGCAAACGACTTTAGCGCAGTCTCAAGCTTTCCAGTATCCTTAGTAATATTGTATTCAATGTATGCCGCTTTAGCTCTCTCAAATTCTTGCTCTGTAACTTTCTTAGCCGCCATATTGGCAACATCAAATGCATGCACATCAAACCTCCTAATAGCATCAGCCATAGCCTGTACATGTTCTTTTATTTTACTATCATGATTCATGATATTGACAACGGCTTTATTTGTTATATCATGTGTCTTGTCTGATTCGTCGCATACAAGTACAGATTCTGTTCTATTGAGAGCCGCGAGAATTGCTGCGCCTTGTTTTTTGTCTTTTATCGAAGAATACACAATCACCGTGCTATCTGTGGTTCTTACAACCAAACCATGTTTTTTACCATCAATCTGTATTGTTCTTAAATCTTCAATATCTCTATTCAGCCAGTTATAAGTTTCGGCTTCTGATATTATCATGTTTTTGCCATCAGCAAGAGCTTCCATCTTTTCAGTATCTAATACTACATATTTTACATTTTGGAACAGCTTTTGCGGATTTCTAACTCCTGCAAGATAAGGTATGCCTTTTTCCCTAGCAATGACCCCTTCATGTGAGAGAACTCCTCCAAGCTCTGTTATAATTCCTTTCACATGTCCGCTTGTCACCAATTTTTCTAAATCACGCTGTTCTATAAATGTAGCTATAAGCACTACATCCCTATCTGGAATTTTTTTGAGCGCAAACCATGGGATTCCTTCAGCTTTGCCTATGCTTACAGGAATGAGACCGCCGATGTTTTCTAATACTGGTGCATCTATAGCTCTTGTTATAGGGCGCGATTGCAATGCAAACAATTTTCCTGAATCTATGCACCATTCTATATCCTGCGGGCTTTTGAACGCAATCATTATTCTTCTTGACATCTCTGCTATCTCACTTATCTCATATGCTAAAAGTTTTTGTTTTGTCTTAACAGTTAGAGGTACATTTAATATATCAATCCCATTATTACTTGCTTTTTCCTGCAATTTTACCTGCATATGTATTCCTTCTTTGTCAACAACATAGGTGTCTCCACTTTCTCTTCCGGAAACAAGGATGCTACCTTGTCCAAGGATTGCGTTTATTAGAACGGAATTGTCATCCACAAATGCGACTCCCGCCTTCTGCGGCAATAACTGTTTCTGCACGACTACTGCCATAAGTGGTCTTTCATTATCTACAATTAAATCCGAGAACAACGAAGCATAGACTTTCTTTACAGCATCTAGAATTCCGTTTCTGTCCACAGACAGTAATGTTTCAAATTTTCCTGCTTTGCTATCTTTCTCAGCATCTTCTATTGTGGCCGAGCTACGTACTGCAACTTTTTGATTTCCAAACTTGCTTTTATATTCAGCAATTATTTTTCTGCTGAGTTGTTCGCTAAAGTGCATTTGCATTATGAGTTCTCTATTATTGCTGTTAGAAGCGAGCTGGGAAATTGTATATCCGTTATCGGAAAGAAAATGCTCAAAAATATTAGTAGGCAGAATAAAGAAATCAGGAACATTGAATCCTGCCTCTTTTAATCTAAGAAGTCCCGCACCTTTGCCTCCAAATGTAGCTATAATTTCCTTATGAAATAGCATAATATCATTACTTATATTCATAATTATATATAGTTTTGTGTGATAGATTTGAACTACCCTCTTTCAAATGACATGAATGGCGGGGGCGAGATTTGAACTCGCGACTTCTAGATTTCTCGTCATCGCATTTCTGCTCTTCACTCATAATGCTTTGCATATGAGTCTAGCACTCTACCAGGCTGAGTTACCCCGCCGCAAGCAAAAATAAATTAAAAATAATACTACATTTATAAATTTAACATTTAATAAGTTTTGCCTATTTTTTTGATTTTACCATGGAACTTTTTTTAATTTAATTTTATATGCAATAATATTGGTAAGCGGGTGCAATATAGCAGTTAAAACAAATATTAAAATTATTCCTATAATATTTGGGATATAACCAAAAGGTGCTGCAAATATAAGTGCAAATATGACAAATCCAAATTGATCAAGAACTGGTATGGAAGAACCTGGAGTTACATTAATTCTTCTTTTTATAAAACTACCTAAAAGATCACCAAACATTGCACCTAATGAAAGTACAACAGATATCATAAGCATTTGTGGCAGATAAAAAGATTCTATTATACCAACTAATATACCTGCGAATATTCCTGAGAATGTGCCTCTAACTGTTTTATGATCTCCAAATATTCTTTTTTTAAACAGCTTCTTTTTAAAATCTAAAGGTGTATTTCCACCAAAAATTACAGGTGTTGCATTTGCTATAAATGCAGGCAAAATATATAAAATTGGATAAATGATATCATTATAATAATTCATAGAATCATTTATATTTAAATTATTAATTAACAATTTTGCCTTCAGCTATTTTCTTTGATCCTCCACCAACAAAATTGCCTTTTACTAAGGTTATAGCATGCTCTTTTAAAAATTCATTAGCATTATATTTTGATTCAATTCCAGAAACGCATACAAATTCATTGCTCTTGTTGTACAATAATATTATTGATTTTTTATTAATTTCAGTAAATATTGTTGCTGTTTCTCTTAATATCAAGCGTTCATAGTCCAATTCTTTTATTATTATATTATTTTCTAATTTGCTTCTAGTCAATTCATCTACAATATATTTTGATAATGAGTCTATTATTGATCTGTATTCTTTTCTATATTTCTTTAATTCATTCATCTGTACGCTTATGCCTTGCTCAAGCTTGTCTTTGTCCAAACCAGAGACAAGTGCAATTCTTTTTATCAGATTCTCCATTTCATTGATATAATTGAAAGCGGCAGGTCCAGCAACAAACTCTATTCTGTTTATGCCATCATGGGGCCTAGATGTTGCTATAATCTTTATCAAGCCTAATGCATTTTCTCTTCCTTTTAAATGCATGCCTCCACAAGCTTCAGCATCTATTATATTTCCCTTATAATCAGAGATTGTAACAATTCTAAGCTTTTTAGCTGGAGCGCCATGCCCTTGATATATTGAGAATCCAAATCTGTTTTCAGCATCACCCCTTTTCATTTCTTCTACGTCAACTTTTATGCCATCAAGTATATAGCTATTTGCAAGCTGTTCTATTTCGTGGACCTGCTTTTCATCGAATTTCTCATAATGTGCTATATCTATGTGTGCTTTATTTGCTGATTTATGTGTACCCTCCTGCCATGCATGCTTTCCTAATATTTTTCTAGCAGAGGCACTTATAAGGTGTGTTGCGGTGTGGTGAACCATTAACCTCAATCTTCTATCTTTATCAACAATGCAATGAACTTTTTGTCCTTCATTCAAATGTGTTGGATTTTCCATTATATGTATAATAACATTTTTTATTATTTGTACATCTCTTACCTTTTCACCTTCTATTTCACCTCTATCAGATTCCTGCCCACCACCTTCTGGATAGAAAGGTGTTCTGTCGAGTATAATAAATTTATCTTCTGCTTTAACTACTGTTGCTGTTGCAGAATCTTCAAATTTATAATATAATTTTTCAGTTGGCTCAATATTATCAATATTGATATCAATTTCTTCCTTCTTTTTCTCCTTTTCTACAAAATTTCCTTTTAATATATAATTATAAAATTCTTCAGGAATTTCAAAATTTGATTTTATTGAGTGTGAAACCTCATTTATAAATTCAGGTGTAACCCCATAACTTTCATATAAAACTCTCATTTTTTCTTTTGTTAATAATTCTCTTTTATCTATCATTGTTGTTATAATTCTCTTTGCATTAACTTTCATATTCTCATAGCGATTCCTTTCTATATTTATTACCTTGCTGATTGTATCTAAATTATTTGATAGTTCAGGATAAAGCTTCTTTAATCTGTTTGCTTCAATCTTCATCAATTCTATTATGTCAATGTTTATTTTATATTTATCAATGAAATTAAACATCCTTCTAAGAAGTACTCTTAGATTATATCCCCCTCCAACATTACTTGGCAAGGCGCCATCTGTCATTGCATATAATAATGTCATAGAGTGATCAGCTAGTGCATATGCTGCTTGCATTGGTTTTATAATATTATAATAATCATCGCTCTTAACTCCCTGTTCTTCTATTTTCTTTAACAGTTCATGCTCCATTTTTATATTTATAGATTCAACATCAAAATTAATTTTTCCCATCATTGCTGCAATCTTTGAATAGAGATTTATGTCTGGAACTATTGACATTCCTTTATATATATACTTTAATTCTTTAGGAAAGATTGCATCAAAAATTGTTTGATTTCCGCTGTAATAATATAATAATCTTTCAAATCCCCATCCAACATCAATAACTTTACTTGATAATTCTTTTATTTGATTGTTTTCCAATTCAAATTGCGTAAATACACTATTTACTAATTCAAGTCCGCCAGCAAAACTCTCCAATGAAGGTCCAAATTCTGAAAAGTCGCCCATTGCCCATACATCTTCCATATATGTTATTTCATCTGCTTTGATTTTCATTACTTCTGTAAGAAATTTAAAGTTAAGCTCAATTGTTCTGTCTCTCCAATAACCCTCCTTCGGATAGTTAAATGCATGTTGGCCTGCCATCATAAAAGAGGTTAAATGTCTGCCTGTTACACCAACATTTAATATATCATTAAATCTTAAACATATTTGAGGTACTATAAGCGGGTTAGCATTATATTCAAAGCTCATTTTACCCTTTTCAATTCTCTGGAAATCCTGAATGCTTGCTATTGTGAAATATAAATCCTGGCGCCATCTACTAACTACTGGATACCTATTAATTACTTTATGCCCATTTTTTGCAAAAAAATCTGCAAATTTCTCCCAGAATTCAACATAATCTACATTAACAGGCTTGTCCCTAAAAAAAGAATAGCCAGAATGTTCTGCATCACCACAAATTTCTTTGCTTTCATCTAACGTCCAAAAATATTTTTTACATATTTTACATTTTTTTCTTGTAAAATTATTTTCATTAAAAAATCTTGTTGAATAATATAATTCTGGTTTCTTGGAAAAATCTTCACGCAAACTTTCTTTATCAATCATTTATAATACCTTTTTTATCAATTAAAATATTTTGTTAATATTTTATAGATGTTTTTGCGGCCACCAGACCATACATTCTTTTCCATAAAATCCACAATATGAACATTTCCACTTCTCGCTTTCAGGGACAGTAAGTGCATCACGTTCGCCTTTCCAATAGCCTAAAATAAATTTTAATGCATTTTCTACCTCATTTTTATCATATATAAATTTATAAATTTTTATTTCGTTGCCAGTAAATTGATTTATATATCTTATCCGCAAAGTTTCACTAATTTTACCTAATTTAGAAAATAGATCAAAATATGTTGTTACTATAAAATTCAAATTTTGTTCATTTGCATTAATATTAAGTGCACTAAGTTGTCTTTTAAATTCATCAGTAAGAATTAATCTATCAATTCCATAATGTTTATTAAATAGTTCTCTATTATAAGCACCAGAAATTAAACTATCAAGCATCTTCTTATAAAACATTATTTGAATTTTATGTGTATATAATTGTGGTGTATTGGGCAAATCATCATTTCTTTTTGTTTTATCTTCCCATAATGTTACAATATTGTTCTTTAATTCAAGCATGTCTATTTTTCCAACTAATGGAAAGCCATCAACAGATCCATAAATTTGTATTTCTCTAGATTTACCTTTTTCTATTAATGTTTTAATTGCAGAAACACTTGTATAAAGAATTTTATATAATGCATCTGCATAACCTTTTGGCATTAATATTATAGGTATATTTGTCTCATTTTCTAATGCTTCATGTATAGCTTTTCCTTTTCTTATTTCAGCTGTTATTTTACGTCCATAAATATAGCCTAATTCCATCTGCTTTTCGCACCAGAATTGTGCCGCAATATCTGTAGCGCGTATATTGCTCTTCTTCAATTTTCTTAAAACATCCATCAAATCAGCCCGCCCGCAACTCTCTTCATAGCACTAAGCTCAGCGTTCACCTCGGTCATCATATGTTAAATAATAATAAGATAAGTATAAAAAGAATACTATAAATTTTGTAAATAAATTTATAAATTTTACTGATATTTATTAATCTAAGTGGTAAGTTTCAAAAATAAAAAATAATAATAAAAAAATAAAAAATAAGTTGGCTAAACTATTATAATTATCTTACTTTTTATTCTTCCTTTCAATTGCATATAATGCTATAAATATAATACCAATTATTACAAGAATATAACTTGCATTATATGGATAAAAAAATGTAAAATTTTCCAAAAGTACAATACCCATTATTATAAAATATACACCTATAAGCACAAGAATATATGCCGCTACATTCATTGATATTGCAATTTCCTGTAATTTATCTTTTTTTGGCCTTAAAAATTCTCTAAAAATCATTCCAACGCCAAAACCTATTAATAATCCAGCTGCTACTTGTAAATAAGCAATTCCAATGCCAAGCCCAATAAATATAAACGCTAATAATAATAAATCCTCTATTATCTTATTCTCCCTTTCTTTTACAACATGTTTAGATATTTTGGTTTTTCTTTCCATAACATCACTAATTAATACATAAAAAGAATATTTTAAAAGCTTTTCCATAAGTTTGATATTATCAAATTGTCAATTATTGTTTACTAAAAAGCTTCTTTTTTGTAATCTTATAAATAATATATAAAAGCATAAAAAATGCTATTATAATCAATATCATAAGATTAATATTAGTTGAAACAACCATATAACCAAAGAGCATTAATAAAATATTCCACAAAACTGTTCCGAGTATTGAATATAACAAAAAGACTTTAATATCCATTTTTGCAAAACCTGCCGGAAAACTAACAACTGTTCTTATAACAGGTATTAATCTTGTTATAAATATTGTTAAAACAGCATTGTTGTCAAATAAATTGTCAAATTTGTCAAGTTCTGATTTTTTAAGGTGTAAAGCCTTTAAATGTTTATATACAATATCCTTACCAAAAATATAACCTATATAATAATCAATCAACATGCCAACAATACTTCCTAGAGTTAACGCCAGCAAAGCAACAGGAAAAAATAGAGGGCCTCCAGCTCTGCTTAATATCCCCGCAATCGGTACAACAATTTCACTTGGTATAGGTAATGAAGAGCTCTCTAACAACATGAGCACAAATAGTGATATATAACCATAGTTTGATATAAAATTATATAGCATTGTGTATGTTGAGTTCACTGCTGAGCTGCTTATAATATTAAAAATAAAGCTTATGATAAGTTGTATAAATTGTATATCAAACATATTAATCATAAATAATCATAAATATACTTATATTAAATTATATAATTTAAATAATTTAAACTATATTTATTAATTCAACTTTGATAAGTATTTATATAAAACATTTTCAATTCATTTAATATTAAATTATATCAATTAAAGCAACTACATTTATAAATATATATCAAATATCAGTAATAAATAAAATTAAAATATACAAACAAAATAAATGAAAGAAATATAATAAAATTAAGATAACTAAAAAAGAAAAAATGATAAATTCAAATATAAATTATTGATCGGTAAAAATATGAAAATAATTAGATTTCAAGAAAGTACAGGCAGTCTAAAGCTCCGTGCTGATAATGTAAATGATATCTGGACTATTCAAAGGATTATTTTTAAAGATGATATGGTAAAATCAGAAAGTTTTAGAAAATTCAAATCTAATGATCGTGATGTTGGAGAACTTAAAGAAGTGATTATAAAAGTAAAAGTTGAAAAAACTGAATTTGATAAAAATTCGAATAAACTGCGAATAAGTGGAAAGATTATTGAAGGGAAGCCTCTTGATTATATTAGATTAGGGAGCTATCATACACTTAATATAAGTGAAGGGGATACTTTAGAAATTACAAAATTACATTGGCCAAATTATATGCGCGAATTAATTAGTGAGGCAATTAAAAATACTAAAAAAGTGATTCTTGGTATCATTGTAGTTGATGATGAAAAAGCTCTTTTTGCATATTTATTAGGTTATGGAATAGAATTTGGAAATGAAATTTATAGCAGATTAAGTAAAAGACTATCTCAAAAAGATTTTCAAGAACAGGAAAAAAAATATTTTCAAAAAATACTTGATTTATGTGTTACTATGAATGTTGATACAATTATAATAGCAGGACCTGGATTTACAAAAGATAATATAAAAGATTTTGCGGAAAAGGGTGGCTTTCTAAAAAAAATTAATAAGCAAATAATATTTGAAAATACAAGCAGTGCAGAAAGAAGTGCAGTATATGAATTAATAAAAAGTGATAGTGTTGCAAATCTTTTAGAAAAAGAGAAAATACGTAAAGAATTTAAAATGATGGAAGAATTTTTAAGTGCTTATAGTATTGGTAAAGGCATATATGGAATTAAAAATATAAAAGATGCAATTGAGAATTATGAAATAAATGTATTGCTTGTAAACGATAATATGTTGGGTGATGAAGAATTTCAAAAAGTTTTGGAGATTGCTGAAAAAAATAAAATCAAAATAGAAATCATTAATTCTAATGATGAAGTAGGCATACAACTACATTCATTCAAAGATATTGTAGGTTATTAATTTAATTAAAAAAATCAATGTTAATAATCTTTGTTTTCACTCTTTATATTAGCATAATAATTATAAGCCTCAAGTTTTATATTGTCTTGTAAGCCATTAAAAGCTTGGAGTAAATTATTAATACCCCTATTTTTATTCTTCATATTCAATATTATGAGATTTCCCGAGAATAATCCGGTATTTAAATAATAAATCTTATAATAATCTTTTAAATTCTTTATTAATAATCTCAAATCATTTTTAGTGTTTTGGATAAAATTTATTGCAAATATACCTTCATTATTAAGTATGAAATTAATATTGTCTATAAATTGTTTTTCAAAAAAAACATCTGGTATCTTGTCATCAATATATGCATCTAAAATTATTAAATCATAAAGATTTCTTAAATGTGCTACATTTTTATTTATATAATCATAACCATCATGATATATTATTTTTAATTTTTTAAGATCTTCCTTTTGTAATAATTCCTTTGTTATTTGTATCATAGCTGCACTTGTTTCTAAAGCAGTAATTTTAACATTATTATATGTCTGCAGCATTTGATAAGGAATAGTACCAGCACCAAGGCCTATTACTAAAACATTCACAACATTTTTATTTTTGATATTATTTATATTGATTTTATTAAAGTAGTTTGGTAATGGTAAAAAATAGTCCCAATATCCATCAACAAGTATACTACCTTTTTTTAGTTTTGAATAAACAATGTTATTGAAGGTAATTACTTTCTCATTTCCACTTTCAGTAAGAGCTATCTCATTTTCATTTTCATTTATTGAGAGCTTTACATGTTTCCCAAAAATTCTATTAATAATAGACATTACACTAACCTGTTTTATATTGTATAAATATTTTTAGTTTTGGTGAGTTTAATCAAAAGTCATTGCAAGTCTTATATCAGAAGAATCAACTGTTTTCCTTTTTGCATGTTTTGCAAATTTAACAGATCGCGTAGCAACTTTATAGGCAAATTTGTTTATATTTTCATGAAAAATCATAATTGCATCATTGCTTACTCTTTCTGCGCCTGCTTCCTTCAAAATTCTCTTAATTGTTGATGTAGAAATATACATAGATATCATTTTAAAATTTAAATATAAAGCAATATTAAAATGATAACAAAATATTTAAACTAATTGTAAGAAGGATGATTAGTGGAATACTATTTTGCTTATTTGCAAACTAAATACAACATCCATTGCATCTCCACCTAAGTTTTCATTTAATAAATTTTCTTCTATAAAATTTAATGATTTAACGAGCCTTATTGAAAATTTATTAGAACGTCTAATCCTTGCATATATTTTTTTTAGATTTAAATTATTTAAACATAAATCTAAAAGAAGAATAATTGCCTCTTTTGCATATCTTTTACCTGTATAATTGCTATTTATCCAGTATCCAATTTCTGCATTATCTCCATTTCTATTAAATATAACTATATTGCCAATGAGTTTATTTTTATTTTTCAGGAATATACCAAAATGTTTTTCAATTCCTAACTTATTTCTTTCAATTATTATCTTTGCATTCATTTTTGTAAATGGATATGGTATTAAATTAGAATTAACTCCTTCAGAAACATTTTTATCATTTGCACATTCAACGAGTTCTTCTAAATTATTTTCATCAAGTTCCTTAATGTAAACTCTAAAATCCATATTAGCAAAGTCTGCAATCTTATTATCAAATTTATTGTTTAATTTGTTCATTTTATCAATTTAATATTATAATATATATAATATTTGCTTTATTTATATAATATAATTAAGGAATTTGTACAAATATTTTTTCAGAAACTTCTTTTCCCAAGAGCTTATATACTAATTGTTTATTATTTTTTATATCACTGACTTTCTTAATTTTATTATCATACAGTAGTCTGGCTCTTACACGCCCTATTTGTTCAAGCCTTATTAAGTCTAATAATTCTTCTTTAACCCCATATCTAAGCCTAATCCTCGCATTAATTAATTCGTGAATATTCTTTTTGATAAGTTTTGCAAGTTCTATCGTAGAATAAATAATCCAGTCAGCATTCATAATTTTTGTGTGTAGTTCTCCTGGTGTTGTATGATATTTTGCAATTATCTCATCTTCTCTTTCTTCTTCTACCCAATCTTTGAGCATTAATGCAGTGCTTATAACTCTTAACGGGTCATAATATCCATAATCAATTCTTTCATATTTCTCATAAATTCTACTATTAAACTTTTGATAAAGATTGTAAGCAGATTCTACTTCTGGTACTTCTCTTACATATGGCCTCATTTCTAAAGTATTTGTTATTAAATATAATATTTCATCAATTGTTGTATTTTTATCGATAATATTTAATGAATCTATAATCCATTTTGCAGATACCGGATCTATATATAATTCACTTACTCTTTTTCCTATAGAAGTTGCCTTTAATTTTTCATAATTATCAATATCTACAAAATTAAAGTTTATAAGTTCTTTACATACTTCACTAACAATACTTTTTATTCTTGAATTATTTCCATAGCGCATGCCATAAAAGCTATTATTTAAAAAATTTATTATTGAATTAACATCATTTAAAAATTCCTCTGAAATAAATGCAAGAATGTGTGTTCTTAATACTGGTAAAACACCCAAATTAGAATCTATAGATTCTGGCTTTGCCAATATATATCTTTTATACAATTCATTTTTTCTCTCAACTGAGTTTGCAATTATTACCGCCCTGCCTTCACTATCATACATTGGTCTGCCAGCCCTTCCAAAAAGCTGTAATACCTCATTAACACTTAAATTTTCATTATATGATGAATTATATCGGCTTAAATCTCTTATTAATACTGTATGTGCAGGAAAATTAATACCATAACCAAGAGTTGTTGTAGCACATATTGCCTTTATTAAATTTTTTTTAAAAGCGTCTTCAACAAGTATTTTTTGTTCATTAAGAAGCCCTGCATGATGGAATGCCACTCCATCATTAACAATATTTGCAAGTTTGATGCATTGCTCTGTCGGTCTGCTGGACGCTTCCAAAATTTTTTTGCTTATTTTTTTTAGTTTTTCTCTATCATCATTACTAATATAATTCTTCACTATTTCAATTGCTTTCTGTGCTCCAGATTCTGCATTTCGTTTTGTTGCATAAAACAATATAGCCTGCTTTCTTCTTTTTAATGTATCTTCCAATATAATATGCTCTGGCAATTTGGCTGTACTTTTTAAAGTTGTAGCTTCTTCTTCATTATTCTCATTCAACATATAAAATTTGTTTTTATAAATTATCCCCTTATTTAATTTAACAGATCTATAATCGCTGATTACAAGTTCTGCATTAAGCCATTTTGCAAGTTCTTCTGGATTTCCTATTGTCGCGCTAAGTGCAATTATCTGGGTATTAATATTATCTTTTAGTTTTGTAATTAAAATTTCAAGTGTTGGTCCTCTTGAAGCATCATTGAGCATATGTATTTCATCAAAAACAATGCAGCCAATCTCATCCAGCCATTCTATTTTATGCCTTATTAAACTATCAAATTTTTCTGTTGAAACAAAAAGCAAATCATAATTTTTAAGCATTGGATCGCTAGAATCAAAATCACCTATGGATACAACTGATCTTATATAAGGATATGAATTTTTAAATTCATTATACTTTTCCATTACTAATGCCCGCATTGGGGCTACATAAACTGCTTTTTTACCTGTTCTTATAATCATATTAATACAAGCAAGTTCAGCTATTAATGTTTTTCCACTTGCAGTCGGCGCCGAAATTACAATTTTTTTCATTTCTAATAATCCTTTTTCTATTGCTTCTGCTTGTGGGGGTGTAAATTCTGTTATATTCCTATTTCTTAATGATTCAATTATTTCATTTGGAGCTTTTCCAATGATATATAAAATATCCACTTCATCATCTAATTTTACTTTCTTCCATTTTAATTATATTTAATTAATATATTATGCCAAATTAATATATTAATAAATTATAATGTGATGCATATATAATATAAATAAAATGCTATTTAGTAATACTGATAATGTAATAAATTTTAATAAACAAGCAGAATAAAATATAAAATAAATACAAACTTAATTTTAAATCGATTATTTTCCTCTTTTAAACCATAAATTATTATTGTCTTTTTCTTCTATGAACAATAATTTATAACTATTTAATTCATCATTAAATTCATCAAATTTTTTGATGTTTTCTCTAATTTTTCTAACATTAAATATATGCATGCTTTTATAAAGATCGCTATTTTTATTGTTTGTAAATGTTTGTGTTTTTTTATCTATTATCATATGTTCTTCATTTTTTGCGATTTTTTGATTTGAATAAATAGTTGAAATATTTTTAATGCCTTTGTATTTAGTATTTTTTAAAATAAATTTATTATTATTGCTTAAAATAACAGTATGTTGTTTGTTCATCAACAAACTTCTAATATTATTATATGAATATTTAAGATTTACAACTTTCAATTTAATATTCTTAATATAATCTGTTGCTATTGTATTTATTTGTTTCAAATCTATATTTAATAATTTATTTTTTAAGTTCTTTAAATAGAGTTGGTTGCTATAAATGTCAATATTCAATATTTTATTCTTTATATTAAATAGATATAATTTAACATAATTATTGTAAATTATATTAATATTATTATTAAAATTATTTTTAAATAATTTATAATTAATTTTATTACTTGTTGCTTTAAGTTTAATTGATAATGTTTTAATTGTATCTATAAATAAAATATTATTACTTACATTGTATTTTTTGTTATTAATATCATCAATATTATCTTTGATATTGTTATTGTTATTTGTAAGAATTTTTATTCCTTTTTTTGGATCTTTTATTCTAATATGTATGGATTTTTTATCAATCCTTATATTATTTTTATTTTTCTTTTTATTACTATCAACGTAAGCATCATCATCTGTCAAAATTGTTGTATTACCAAAGAAAGTTGGTTTCACTGGAAGCAATTCATTACTTAATAATCCAAAAAGAGCAAGTATACTTTTGTTATCAGATCTAAATTTCATTGATTTTTTTTGAGTTGTTTTAATTATAGCTTGTGAATAAAATAATGATTTCTTTATACTTATTGAAGTTATCTCCTTATAAGGTATTGCAATTGTTTTAATAAGGCCAATATAATAAAGATGCTTCTCTGTCATTGCTATAGAAGATGGTAAATACATAATAGGTTTTTTAAATCTACTTTGTATTCTAAGTAAAACATTTTCTCCAAAAATCCTTGCGGATAACATATCATTCATATAAACATTTTATTGATTGTTTTTATTAATTTTAAATATAAATTATAAATTAATCTATATATTTTAATCTATATATTATATTTATCTTTTTTCTTAGCTCTTAATCCTAATTTTAATTATATAATCATTTTTACTTTAAAATACTGTCTCTCATATTTTCTAACTTTTATGTTTTGATACTAAATATTTATCATATATTAGGTTTGAAATGTTTGCATAATATTTATTTAATATTATTTAGTCAAATATATATTATTTACTATTATTCTATAAATTTATTAAAATATACCTTCTATTTATCAAATCATTGCCTCTATTATCATTAAGCATAAATATCTTTCGTCAGTATATATATTAAGGCAACCAGTGACATAGATGAAAGAGATTACTAATGTATCTACTAATATAATTGTTGATTCTAAACAGATTAATTTTGAAGAATTTGTAAAGAATATAACATGGCGAGAACTGCTTATTGAACTTGTTGAGACAAATAAAATAAATCCATGGGATATAAATATATCAAAGGTTGTTGATAATTATATTGATACTGTTAAAAAAATGCAGACTTTAGATTTGCATGTACCTGCAAATATTATACTTGCTGCGTCTATACTCCTTTATATGAAATCTACATCTTTAAAATTATTTAATGAGCCAGAACAAATTGAAGAAGAACAAGAGGCTCAAAGAGTTATTCCTGCAGTGCCACAGTTAATCAACAAAGTAAGAATACAGCCAAATAGGCGTATAACTTTATTTGAGTTAATGGCGGCATTAGATGAAGCGATGAAAATTAAAGATAATAAAGAAATTATTACAAAGGAAAATTTAATACCTTTGGTGATTGAATTAAATAAAGAAGATATAGATAATAAGATAAATCAAATTATGAAAATAATAGATCAAAATTATGATAAAGAAAAAATGATTACATTTAAAGAGCTTTCAAATCATTTTATTAAATTATCAAATAACAAAAATATACTTATTGATTTGTTTATTCCATTGTTGTTTCTTGCACATCAATCAAAAATAACAATAATTCAAGAAATATTTTTTGGTGAAATAATAATTACAAAATGAATAACAGAAAGCCCATCTTTCAAGAGTTGGATGAATGCGAAATGTAAAGATTTATTAATTGTAACTAAGTATGTTGTATAGCAGTGAAATAAATGAAATTAATGCAGTGATTGTATAGACGCAAACTATACAATAAACAGTTCAACGCAGATGCAAATGGTGCGTTGAACATAATGAAAAAGTATCTCCAAATTCCATTGCAGCAAGGCAGTGGAAGAGTAGTGGGTGTCCTAGCACACCCTGCGGTATATCGTTGGAACGAGTACAGATGGTGCAATGATGCCAATGACTGAAATGAACCTTGAAACCGTGAGGAACCCCACAGAATTTATTCGTGGGAGGATGTCAGCAAATAATTTAGAAAATAAAAAGCAAGTATCATATTATAAAATATTGATAAGTTACCAAATATATGGAAAAAACACGTGATAAAATGGATGCTGAAGATACAAAAGACATTAAAAAAATTATTGAAGCAGCTCTATTTGTATCTGGAAGAGCGCTTAGTCTTAATAATATTGCAGATATTGTTGGAATTGCTTCTATTGGTAGTGTAGAACAGATTATAAATGAGCTTATTGATGATTATAATAAACATGATAGTTCTTTAATAATTTCAAAACTCGGAAATAACTATGTTATGACAGTAAAAGAAAATTATTTAAAATATGTAAGTAGCATTGCAGGAAGCCCAGATATATCAAAAGGAGCACTAAGAATCCTGGCATATGTAAGCAAGAATGAACCAATAATGCAGAATATAATTATAAAATCATTTGGTACTTCTGCATATGAATATATTAAAGAGCTTTTAGATAAGGATTTTATAAAAGCAGCAAAAGCAGGCAGAACTAAAAGGTTGGAAACAACGCAAAAGTTTACTGAATATTTTAATTTTTGATAATTTTAAGCAAAATTAGAAAATTATAAGTTAAGATTGATAAGTTGGCGAGGTTTCCTCAATACCCTCTTTTTCATTCATATATCGCGCCGCTACAAAAAGAAATGAAGATAATCTATTCATATATTTTAATATAATTGGATTTAATTTAATATTATTTATTTTTGAAAAGCTTACAAAATTCCTCTCAATTCTTCTTGCTATTGCTCTTGCATAATGCAACCATGCGGCAGACTGTGAACCTCCAGGTATTACAAACTTTCTAAGCTCCGGAATTTTTTTACTAATGTCATCAATTTTATCTTCTAAATCTTTTAAGTTTTGCTCTGAAAAACTAATCTTTTTTGCAATGAAATCTTTTTGTTCAAGTGAATTTTGCATTATTATTTCAGCACCAATATTAAAAAGTCTATCTTGTATACCACTAATAATATCGTTAATATATTTATCATCTACATTTGTTTTGACAATTCCCAATAAACTATTAAGTTCATCAATACCACCAACAATTTTTAATATTTCACTATCTTTGTCAATTTTTTTATTGTTTGGAAGAATTGTAGAGCCATTGTCTCCTACTTTCGTATAATATTTCATTAGATCATCCTATTAAATTAATAAATATAAATCATAATAACTTAAAATCTTTCTTAATAATATTATAATACCAAATTTTAATTAAAAATTTGAATTGTATGAATGAAAAAGAGGGCTTGTAGTCGAATGGTAAGACGTCTCTTTCACAGAGAGAAGACCCGGAGTTCGATTCTCCGCAAGCCCATTATTATTTCTTTTATAAAAGCTTCTATAATTTAATTTTCTTTTTCTTTTTTATCTTTATCCTGTTATTAATGTATTTGCTCTCCTTAACTGCCAAATAATAAGAAGGAATTGCGACTATTACTATTGATATTATTACTAAAAAGAATCCTATATCAAGTACATTTAGATTTGGAATATTTATAGGAGTTATAATTCCAAAATTGGCAACTTTTGGAATTGCATATAAAATGAATCCAGATATTATAAAAGCTAGTCCGGCATATGCTAATATTCTCCCCGCAGTTTTGCTGCTTATATATTCAATTTGTGTTGTTGTATATTTTCTCATATGCATCCATTTGCTAATTATATAACCAAAAAATATCTGCATAATCATTGTTCCAATTCCAAATAATGCTCCCGGTAGCCATGCAATATATGCGTTTGGCATTTGAGGTACTATTGTTGTATATAATATTAATGCAAAAGCCCCAAATCCAAATCCAGCTATAAATCCATGCAATAATGTAAGTTTTAATGGCACTTTCCTTGTTTCTAAAACAGGGTGTTTTTCAAATATATCATGTTCTTCGATATGCTCGTTTTCTGCTACCTCTTTATTATACCCTATTAACATATGAAAAGAATTATTGATCCAATGCGATAATCTATGAAAATGAAAATAAATGTGTTTTTTTAGTACATAAAATCCAGATATACTCATCACTATTCCAACAACAATATAAATTGCTGCGTTAATTGATATATTTAACAAAAAAGGTAAAAGTGCAAGATAAGCAAGTTCTGCAAGCAATGCTCTCTGTAAAGTAAATCCAATTGAAAAAAGTAAACCTGCTTCTGCGCCTTTTTTTTCATTTGCGACTCCTATTGCATAACTAAAAGTTATTGGCCAAGTGTGTTCATCTGGTGTTACACCATGTATAAGTCCAAGCATCAATGATAATAAAATAGGATATATAAGTTCTGCAATCATTATATCATCAATTGTTTATCCCAATACTGCTTTTTGATTTTGATTTAACCTTACTTTTATTTTATTAATTTATTTAATATTTTATTTACTCTTTTGCTAGCAATCTTTTGAATAATTTGCTATAAAATTTGTTGATTCTTGAAATAATAAACATGTTAAGATTTTCTTTGTTTTTAATAAAGATTGAGGGATTTTTGCTTTTCAATATTTTTCTAAGTAATTCAGGCATATTTTCTTCAAATTCAACTATGCACATATCTTTTACCTCTTTTGGTATTGGCGTTTCTGGAGGCAGCAAAACTGGTGTATTTAATGCAATACTTTCTATAGCCAATGCGCTTAATCCTTCTCTTTCAGATGGAATATATGTTATGTATGAAGAAGCTATTTCTCTATATACATCTTTTATATCGTAATAAGGTTTTCTAACTTTTATTATTTTCATTAGATTTAATTCACTTATTAATTCATTAATATTATCTTCTTCAGGCCCAGTTCCAATTAACAATGCATTGAGCTTTTCTTTTTTATATTTTTTATGGAATGCATCGATGAGATATATAAACTTATCAACTCTCTTTTCTTTTATAAATCTGGTGGCATATATAATTTTTTTATTCCTTTTCTTTATACTTTTTAATATATTATTCATTAATTCTGCATCTATTATAGGTGAAAATATATCTATTTTTTTAAAATCTACTCCTTCATCAATTGCCCGTTGTGCAGTCAAAGAGGAGTTTATAATATAGGCATCTGCCATTTTTAATGACATTCTCATATATCTATATGAGATCTCCCCAAAAAATTTTCCAAGATATTCAATCCAATAATTTTTATCCCATATTTCTGCAACATCCAAAATCATTTTTGTTTTAGTAATCTTTGAATAAAGTCTAATTATTGGTATGTGTAATATAGGAAAAAAATTAACTATTATAACATCATATTTATATTTAAAAATTTTAAACATATTCAATGTGTATCTAATTGAATTTAATGTTGATCTTTTTTGATTTTTATAAAATTGCTTATTATTAATCTTCATTATTGTATTATACATTATATTGTTATATCCAAATTTTTTCTGCATTCCTGGCCACTGGCAGCACACAAATTCAACTTTGTAATCTTTATTTTTTACTAATTCTTTTGCTACAATAGATTCTGTTTTTTCTAAGCCACCAACATGCCAAGGGAAAACCGCATCAGATATAAAGCCTATTCTCAAAGTCATTATTTCACGCTATTATAAAATTTTATGTTTATTAATAATTATTATAACATAATTATTTTAACATAATTACTATAATATAATATTTAAACAACAAATAAATAATATAAATTATACTATCATACATCTTTATATTTATTTTTATTAATAATTATCTATATTTTATATGTGTAATAAATTTAATTTTAATGATATCTGATTCAAATTCAAAATTTCAAAATAATTAAAGATGAGAATATGAAAATAAAACAAAAAGAAATTGGCGAACTTAGTTACAACGTCATTCCTATTAATTATAATATGGTTTTTGATACAAATCTCAAAACATTCGTTTTTAATTGTAATGAAACAATAAAAATAAAAATTAATGAACCAACCGATACTATTATTCTTAATGCAAAAGATTTATCAATAAAAAAACTAGAAGTAAAGCAGAATTATAATACAATAAAGTCTAATTTTAAAATTGATAATAAAAAAGAAATAATTACAATAAAACTCATAGATAAAATAAAGGGAAATGCCGAAATTTATGTTAATTTTAATGGAAAAAATACAGACAGCTTATATGGATTTTATAGAAGCAAATATAAATATAATAACAAAATCGAATATTTATTGAGTACTCAATTTGAATCATCCGCAGCAAGAATGGCTTTTATATCTTTTGATGAGCCTAAATTTAAAGCAACATTTAATGTAGCTATCATTTCAGATCCCAATTTTGAAGCAATATCTAATACATCTGTGAAAGAAATTAAGTTTGAAAATATTAATTATAATGGCAAAAAAGAAAGAAGAAAAGTAACAATATTTTATCAAACACCAAAAATGTCAAGTTATCTTCTTTATTTTGGTGTTGGAAAATTTGACAGAATATCATCTATGGTTGGAAATATTAAATTGAGTGTGGTTACTCCGAAAGGACAAATAAAATATGCTGATTTGGCATTAAATTATGGTAGTAAATTCTTAAAAGCACTTGAGAATTATTTTGATATAAATTTTCCATTACAAAAGCTTGATCTTATAAGTATACCTGATTTTGCTGTGGGTGCAATGGAAAATTGGGGAGCAATAACATTCAGAGAAACTGCATTGCTCATTGATAGTAAGAATATTAGTGAAGCAGGAAAGTGTAGAATTGCAGAGGTTATATGTCATGAAATGGTTCATCAGTGGTTTGGTAATTTGGTTACAATGAAATGGTGGGATGATTTATGGCTTAATGAAAGTTTTGCAACTTTTATGTCCTATAAAATAGTAAATAATATATTTCCAGAGATGAAGATGAATATTAATTATTATTTGGATGAAGTTATGGAAGCTTTTTCTGAAGATTCATTAAAACATACACATCCAATAAATGTACATGTTAAAACAGTTGGTGAGATTGCTAGTATATTTGACTCAATTAGTTATAGTAAAGGGGGTAGTATATTATTGATGATTGAAGACTATATGGGTGAATCCACCTTTAGAAAAGGATTGCATAACTACTTGAAAGCACATGAATATGACAATGCAACACGATATGATTTATGGGATGCGCTTAGTGAAGTGTACAGCAAAGATTCGAAAAGAAAAAGAGAATTTATCAAATTTATTAGAAGCTGGATAGATCAACCTGGTTATCCTATGCTTTATGTATCAAAAAATAAAAGAAAATTCATGCTAGAACAAAAAAGGTTTACATTACTCAATGACAAAATAAATGAAAAATGGTATATTCCTATACATTATTTTGATGGAAAAGCAGATTATAAAATTATGATGAAGAGCAATATAATGAATTTACCTATAAAAAGTAACTTTATAAAATTAAATTATGGGCAAGCGGGATTTTATCAAGTGTCATATAATGATGATTTACTTAAAAGTAATGCTGACTATATAAATTCAAAATATTTTTCTGATTTAGATACTTATGGATTGGAGAATGATCTATTTATGAGAGTACATGCTGGATTATACCCTATAAATAATTATCTTGATTTTATTAAGAGTTATTTATTTGATATTGATTATCCTACAAATATATCAATCATATATCATCTTAATTGGATTAAAAAAATGGCTGAAGGTACAGATTTTGCTATAAACGCTAATAAATTAAATATCGAATTTTGTAATTCAATTATTAATAAAATAGGATTTGAATCAAAGAAAGATGAAAAAGAAGAGAATAAATTAGTAAGAAACAGTGCAATGTTTATTTTAGGTATTAATAATGATCAAAGAATTATTAATTTTTCAAAGAAACTATTTGCCGATTTTATAAATAATAATATTACAATAGACCAAAATCTTATAGGTGTGGTGTATCCTGTAGTTGCACGTTCATTAAATAATAAAAAAATATTTAATATATTATTAAATATGTATAATAATTTAGAAATGCCTCAAGAAAAGGCTTATGCTATTAGTGCATTAGGTTGGTTTTCTGATACTTCTCTTATAAATGAAGTATTAGATCTTAGTATATCTAATAAGATAAGAATTCAAGATTTTAGGGTGCTATTTGCTGCACTTGTTTCAAATCCTTCAGCAAAATCAATTATCATGAATTGGTTGTTTAAAAATTGGAAAAAATTATTGAAAATGTTCTTGCCTACAGACATGGTGCTTGCATCAATTGTTAAATCATTAGGAATATATTCCGATAAAAGTTCACTTGATAAATTTGATAAATTTTTCAATAAGCCGGAAAATATGAGGGATGGCATCAAATTAAGTTTGTTGCAGGTTAAAGAAAGAATAAGGGCTAATATAAAATTTTTAGAGTATAATAATAAAATATAATTCTAAAACATTACTTTTAGTGTTATTATATTATTGCTTTATAATTTCATAATCTATAACAATTTCATCTTCATCCTTTGAATATGGCCTAACAATTCTATTAAATAATATATTTGTTTTGTATTTGTTCTTTTCAGCATGTTTTTGTATCTCTTTAATGGTATCATTATAAATGTGTTCTTTCTGACCAAATACATAAATACTTACAATTGCTTTATTTTTTGCTACAATATATGCTTCATCAAGGAAATTCATACTTGATTTTGGCAATGGCATCACAATAAAATCCGCAAAATTTTTGCAGTTTTTTGCAATTTTTTTAACATTTCCAAACACAGGCTTAACATTTTTTACTTTATTTAATTTTATATTATCACACATTGCCAGATATGCATTTTTATTAAGTTCTATGCTTACAATTTTTGATGATGGGTGGGCCTTTGCTATTTCTATTGAAAATGGGCCGACACCTGCGAACATCACAACAACATTGCTATTATCTTTAACAAGTTTTATTAGTCTTGTACGCTCATATGAAAGTCTACTTGAAAAAAAACTCTTGCGTACATCAAATTTGAATATGCAATTATTTTCTCTATACTCTGCAATATAATTTTTTTTACCTGCAACATAATAAAAGTTTCTAATTCTATAAATTCCAGAAATTGCTCCAGCTTTTGAGATAACTGTTTTTATATTTGGATGTATTTTCATTAGTACTTTTGCTGCAAGTATTGCTTTAGATTTCAAATACATCTTTGTTGTGATATTTTTTCTTATATTGATTATTGCTATATTACCCAACAAATCATAGCTTTTTATTACATCTTTATCATTTTTAAATATATTACGAAGTGTTAATTTTTTTATTATACTGTTTGAATTCTGTTTAGATACAGTGCTGAAAGGTATATTTATAATCTTTTTAATATACTGCTTATCTACATTTAGAATTGGAAAATAAACATATTCCTCTTTATGAAAAGCATTTGCATTTTTATTAAATATATTATGTTTTAGCAATATTTTCTTTATTCTCTCTGCATATTTGGATTTAATTTTAATATATTTCATCTTAACACTTTGTTATTGGAATCTATTACATTTTATATTTTTTTGAGTAGTTTATTTTTTTTAACCTTAAAATTATATAAAATTATATAAATATATATGATACTATTTATAATGTAGAGTAATTAAATTGTATTAAGTCAGATGATTTAAAAGTATTGAAGTACAAAAGATAAAGAAAAAAGTAAATCAAAAATTATAAAAACATTAATGTATGTAATATATATGTATTTAAAAGAGAAAATATTCATACAAAGTATAGAAACTCCTTTTAAGTATAATATTATATCTTAATAATGTTTAAACTGGAAAGTATTTGATGAGCTGGCATACAATTAAATATATTATTAATAAATAAATTAAAATAAAATTAAGTGATTTTGTGTTTTTTGTAGTCAAAGTAACAATTGGTCAAGAAAGTATAATTTCAAATATACTCCAGAATAAAGCGGCAAAGTCAGATTTACCAATATACTCTATATTAGTAGTAGACGGGTTAAAAGGTTACATAATTGTTGAAGCTGAAGATGAAGTAGCATGCAGGCAGTTTGTAACAAAAACAAATAATATTAAAGGGGTATTAAACAAGCCACTTAGCACTGAAGAATTAAGTAAAATGATAGTATCTAAAAGTTATAATCAAGAGGTGGGTGTTGGAGACATTGTAGAATTTACATCAGGGCCTTTTAGAGGATATAAAGCAAAGGTATTAAAAGTGGATGATTCTAAAAATGATATAACTGTTGAACTTATGGATGTTGTTGTACCAATACCTGTAACAGCAAAAATTAATACAACAAAAATTATATCAAAAGTAGAAAAATCTTAATAAATTAATTTTATATTTTCATATTAAAAGTATAATAAAATATTAGGTGTAAAAATGTCAGAAGTAACAATATCTGGTTTAGTAGAAGGGGGTAAAGCATCTGGTGGTCCGCCATTAGGTCCCGCATTAGGACCTTTAGGTGTCAATATTAATAATATAATAAGCGAGATAAACAATAAAACTAAACAATTTGAAGGTATAAAAATACCTGTTAAAGTTATTGTTGATCCTGTAACAAAGGCATTTAGAATAGAAGTTGGAATGCCACCAACAAGTGCACTTATTTTAAAGGAGCTTGGGATTCAATCTGGAGCAAAGACTAAAGATGAAATAGTAGGCAACTTGACTTTAGAACAAATTAAAAAAATAGCTAAGTCGAAAGAGGCATCGCTTTATGGAAAAAATGAGATTGCAAGAGTTAAGCAAGTGCTTGGTACCTGTAAAAGTATGGGAGTAAAATGCGAAAACGAGGATCCAAAATTAGTAATAAAAAAATTAGAAAGTGGCGAACTAAAGATTTAATCAAAATTAAAAAATCAAAAAATAATCTTGAACTTAAAGAGTTTTACACTGTATTGCTCAAGAAGTTTGGCTTCCAATATTGGTGGCCCGGAGAATCAAAATTTGAAATTTTTGTAAGTGCAATATTAACACAACAAACCTCATGGAAGAATGTTGAAAAATCTATTAAATTACTCAAAGACAACAATCTTCTTAAAATAGAAGCATTATCATCAATAAAATTAAATAAACTTGAAAATATTATAAAATCGAGTGGTTATTATAGACAAAAAGCAAAGAAAATAAAAAATATCTGTAGGTCAATTTTAAAAAATTATAAAAGTTTGGATAATTTATTTAATAGAGATATACAAACTTTAAGAGAAATACTTTTAAATTTTAATGGAATCGGGAGAGAAACAGCAGACTCAATTATTTTATATGCTGCTGAAAAACCTATTTTTGTAATTGATGCATATACAAAACGTATTATGTATAGAGTTTATAATATAGATGAGAACATTGATTATGATTTACTGAGGCAATATTTTGAAAAAGAGTTAGATACTAATTTAAATCTTTATAAAGATATACATGCACAATTTGTTGCATTAGGAAAAAATTATTGTAAAAAAAATAATCCGATATGTGATGGTTGTCCTTTAAAAAATTATTGTTTATATAAAAAATTATAAATATATATATATATAAAAAATAATATGAAAGAAAAAATCTGAAAGATAAAATATTTATATTTATCCCCTAAATTATATATAAATATTATAATAAGAGTAAAAGCAAAAGCTTTAATAACATTACTCTAATAAAAATAACAAGTATAAATAAAGTAGTAGCATATTCTAATGCTATTTATAAAAGTTATATTTCATTGTTAATATTATATTTAAGGTGAATACTATGGGAGAAAAAATGCATATGAACTTAATATTTATAGGGCACGTTGACCACGGAAAGTCAACAACAGTTGGAAGACTCCTTTTTGAAACAGGAGCAATTTCAGATAGAGATATGGCAAGAATGAAGGAAATGGCTCAAACATTCAACAAGCCAACATTCGAATTTGCTTTTGTTATGGATAGTCTGAAAGAAGAAAGAGAAAGGGGTATTACTATTGATATAGCACACAAAGAATTTCAAACAGCAAAATATTATTTTACAATAATTGATGCTCCAGGCCATAGGGACTTTGTAAAGAATATGATTACCGGTGCAAGCCAGTCAGATGCTGCAGTATTAGTATGCAGTGCAAAAGAGGGTGTTCAAGCTCAAACAAGGGAACATGCAATACTTGCAAATGTTCTTGGAATAAAACAGGTAATAATTGGCGTAAATAAAATGGATGCTGTAGAATTTTCGCAAGCAAAATACGAAGAAACAAAGAAAACTATTGGAGATCTTCTTAAGAGTCTTAATTATAAACCAGAAACAATTATTGGATATATACCATATTCAGCATTTACTGGAGATAATGTAGCAAAGAAGTCGGATAAAATGTCATGGTATACTGGTCCAACATTATTAGAAGCATTAGATTCATTAAAAGTTCCACCAAAGCCAACAGATAAACCATTGAGGATGCCTATTCAAGATGTAGATACTGTGCAAGGATTTGGAACAATACCAGTGGGAAGAATTGAAACTGGAGTTTTGAAACCTGGAGATCAAATAATTATTATGCCAAGTGGTGTAAAAACAGAAGTTAAGAGTATTGAAATGCATCACCAAGCATTGCAAAAGGCAGAACCTGGCGATAATATAGGATTTGCTGCAAAAGCATTAGAAAAGAAAGATGTTAAAAGAGGCGATGTTATTGGTTTATCAAATAATCCACCAACAGTTGCAACTGAATTCACAGCACAGGTTGTTATATTAAAGCATCCAAATGTAATAGCAAGAGGGTATACACCAGTATTTCATATTCATACAGCACAAGTTGCTTGTACATTTGTAGACTTCCTTGAAAAGAGGGATCCAAAAACAGGGCAAGTAGCAGAAAAGAATCCACAAACATTAAAGACTGGAGACATAGCAATTGTAAAGTTGAAGCCAACAAAAGCAGTTGTAATAGAAAAGTATAGTGAATTTCCACAGCTTGGAAGATTTGCAATAAGAGATATGGGAGAAACAATAGGTGCAGGTGTTGTCTTAGATGTTACACCAAGGCAGTGATAATAAAGGGATTAAATGACATTAGCTAGAATAAAACTTATAAGCACAAATGCAAAAGATGCTGATGCTATAGCAAGTCAAATAAAATCTATAGCATCATCTTTGAATGTCAAATGCAAAGGGCCTATACCAATGCCTACAAGAAGAATAACACAAACAACAAGGAAGACGCCAGCAGCAGATGGCAGTCACACTTTTGAGAAATGGCAAATGAGATTTCATAAACGCTTTCTTATAATTGATGGAAATGAGCAAGCTTTAAGGCAAGTAATGAGAATCCCAGTACCTGATACTGTTCAAATAGAAATAGGCATAAGTTAATTTTTTCTTTCTTTTTTATCTTTTTTATTTTTGAATCTCTTCTTTTATTAAGATAAAAGATGAAACATATTTCCTTACAATATAAAGTATTAAAAATAAAACAAAAAAAAATAATTAATTAATAGTATTTTATCTAAAATTCAAGTTTCAAAATCCTTTATTCTGTTTTCTTCCGCTTTCTCTTCATTGCCATTGATATTTCTTTTGGAAGTTTTAAATAAGGAAATATTTTTGATAATATCATTGCACTTGTACTTGTTTCATAGCCCGCATTTGTTATAAGTTTATTTAATAAGTATACTTCAGCTACTGGCTTTAATGTTTTATCATTATGTGCATTTTCAATCGCAACTTTTGCATCTGGACTCAAGAATTTTTCTATTGCGGTTGTAAGAAGTGCTGCACTCTTTCTTCCATCGGGAATTGCAGAATCCGCAAAATTATCTAATACATCAACTTTTATTCCAAGCAATTTGTAAATTTTGTTATCTAATGTATATTTTATAGTAGAAAGAAAAAAAGCAATTTCTTCAGGTTTAGTATCATTATAAATTCCCAATTTTTTTATTGATATCCAATCCTTGTATTTTGCAAAAAATTGAACATGTTCTTCGGGTTCATCCATTATATCTACCTATTAATAATTAAATATGATATATAATTTATTAATTATACACTTTAAATTATATAATAACCAGATGCCTTTTCTCTAACAACCCTTTTTATTATTCCTTTCTGCACAAGCGAAGTAAGCGTATTATTTATCATTCCTTTTGGTCTATTACACTTTTTCATAATATCATCAGCTGTTTTGATTGATGTATCTTTTGTTGCGCCAAGCTCCTTCATTGCATTTATAACCAATTGTTCCATTGAATTTAATTCAACCATTCTTTCACCTTTTTATATTTACAAACACTTAATTTGCATTTTATTTTATAAAATCATTATTTTTTAGATTTGGTTTCTTTGTTCTTTGGTCTCAAAAAGTGATAACCACATTTTCTGCATTTAGTTGCTCCAGCTTTATTTCTTGCTTTACATCTTTTACAAATCCATATTTTTGCAATTTCTGCATCTGCTATTGGAAATTTTCCCATTAATAAACACCTCAAAATTAGCTGCTCTTATAATACTCTAATATAATACACATTATAAATAAATATTTAATTAGTTTTTTTAATCAAACTTTATTTTATTAAAGTTTATTAAGCAAGATTTATAAAGGTTACCATATTCTATACAATAAAATATACAGCACAAATTATAAAAACCTATATAATAAAATTGTATTATATCTAAAGGTGGTTTATTTAATAAATATATTATTAAATATATTCTAATTTAAAGTGAGTTAATGGCTGAATTTAAAATGACCCCTTGGGAAGTTAATGGTAAAATAGATTATACAATTTTAGAAAGGCAGTTTGGTATAAAACAGATCAATGAAGATTTGCTAGAAAGAATAAAAATTCAGGCACATGAATTACATTATATGTTCAGACGCAACATATTCTTTGGTCATAGAGAATTAAATTGGATTTTAGACGAGTATGAAAAAGGAAACCCTTTTTATTTATATACAGGAAGAGCACCATCTGGAAATATGACATTAGGGCATTTAATACCATTCTTGTTAACAAAATGGCTGCAAGAAAAATTTGATGTTGAAATCTATATACAAATACCAGATGAAGAAAAATTTCTGTCTAAAGAAAATATTAGAGATATCAATAAACAAAGAGAATTATGCTATGACAATATATTAGATATACTTGCTTTGGGATTCAATCCAAAAAAAACCAAAATATTTCTTGATACAGAATATGCCTCTGTTCTATATAAGCAAGCTTGCAGGGTTGCAAAGCATATAACATTTTCAACTGTAAAAGATGCATTTGGAATGAAAAATGAAACAAATATTGGTCTTATTTTTTATACAAGTATGCAGGCAGTTCCGGCATTTTTAAAGTCTATTGAAGTTGGACACAATGTTCCCTGTTTAATTCCGTTAGCAGTAGATCAAGATGTTCATTTTAGGGTTGCACGAGATGTTATAGGCAAGCTAGGCTATTATAAGCCTGCAATTTTGCATGGAAAGTTCCTGCCAGGCTTAGATGGCTCAACAAAGATGTCATCCAGCAATCCAAATAATGCCATATATTTAACTGATACACATGAAGAGGTAATAAAAAAAGTTAATAAAGCAGTAACAGGGCAGCAGGCAACGGCCGAACTGCAAAAGAAATATGGGGGAGATCCTGAAAAATGCATGATATGCCAGTATTATAAATACCTGTTTGAGCCGGATGATAAGAAGCTAGAAGCGATTTTTGAAGCTGAGAGAACAGGAACAATATTAGCAGGAGAGCATAAAAAGGATCTTGCTGAAAAAATCAATAGATTCTTAGATGAACATAATAAAAAGAAAAAGGAAATAAAAGATAAATTAGATGATTATATAATAAGGGCATAATAAAATAACTATAAATAGTCTAAAATAAAAATGACAGTGAAGCAAAAATGCAGAACAAAAACAAAAATAATATAGGAGTTAATTCAAGTATAAATATAGAAGGTAATATAAAAGATGATGAATTAATAGACATGCATGCAACTACTGCCAAAAGAGGTATATTATACTCATTGGGTGAAATTACTTCAAGCATCATAACATTAATTTTATTGATAATATTAACACGATACTTACAACCAACAGATTTTGGAATTTATAGTATTGCAGTTGCATTTGCTGCATTTATTGGAACTGCCGGTAATTTTGGAATAGGTACAGCATTTAGAAAGTTTATACCACAAATAGAAGGAGATACAAAAAAAATAAATAGACTATTAAGCAATGGCTATTTTGTGGCACTTCTACTATCATTTATTCTTATGATTGTTGGAATCATAATCTCAGAGCCTATAGCAAGATACGTATACAACAACCAAAATATTGCTATTTTTCTTATAATTGCATCAATTATACAATTCTTTACTGTTCTTTTTAATCTATCAAAAGCAGCTTTGACATCTCTTGGAAAAATTAAAGAAGCAGTAATTGGACATATTACATATTCATCAGTACAATTGATAACTGTTGTTAGTTTGATACTTTTGGGATATGGAATTTTTGGTGCATTAATAGGATTTGTAATAAGCTTAATAACAGGTTCATTAATATACTTATTTTACTTCTTTTTCAAGATAAAACTAAAAATAGTAAAACCAGTAAAGCAGGAAATTTCAAAACTAACAAAATTTTCAATGCCTGTTTTTACATCAAATATTGCATTGCTTGGTATTCAGAATTTTTCTATTTTAATATTGGGTTTTTTTATTGCGCCAGCACTTCTTGGAAACTACAGTGCAGCATATAGGCTTTCAAGATTCATAGAAATATTAGTACAATCGCTCTCTTTTATCTTGTTATCAGCATATGCAAAATTTGCAATTGATAAAAAAATCCAAAATTATAAAAATATGAACAGAACATATAATGGAAGTATTTATTATACATTTTTAATTCTACTTCCTATTTCTGTCTATATAATTTCTGCGATAAATCCAATCGTTTTTACTTTAATATCAAAAGCATATACTGAAGTACCTTTCTATGCTACAATAATGATAATAGGTATATTAATGAGTATTATAGGAGTATATGCTGGTAATCTGTTATTAAGCTATGATCGTGTAAAAAGCTTTATGAAATACCAGCTTATTTATACACTAATACAGTTTGCAATGCTTATATTATTTGTACCTTTATATGGGGTGGTTGGAGCGCTTTACTCTCTTTTTATTATAGCACCTTTAATATTTATTATTATGTATATTTATGTACTGAAAAAGGAATTGAATATTGTTCATAAACAGAATAAATTAATAAGATTGATTATCACATCAATTATAGTATTTGCAATATTAATAGCAGCTTCAAGCTTATTTAACTATTCAAAGATTACAATTTTAACAAATCTTATTATAGCGATAATTATATATCCACCATTACTTGCATTGACAAAAAGTGTTACAAGATCAAATTTGAATTTCTTTAACAAAGTGGGTAAAATCTCAAAAATGCTGAAATTAATAATAAACCCTCTAATTAATTATTTAGAAATTTTTATAAAAGAATAATTAAATTATAATAATAAAAAAAATAAAAAAAAGAAACAGAAAATTTATAAATATACTATATAAAATAAATATAAAATTTATATATATTGTACATTAATATCTGGTAATATTAATGAATTAAAATATCAATAATTAAAATATAAAGCATATATTTGTTAAACATAAATATTTAAATAATAAATAAAGATTATAAACAAAAACAAAAAATAAAATAAATAGTATTTGCCCGGGTAGCTCAGTGGCAGAGCGCCTGTCTTGTAAAATCATTAAAAGTTTTGAACAGGAAAACAGGAGGTCGAGGGTTCAATCCCCTCTCCGGGCTTATATATAACCTCATATTTATAATATTTTGCATTTTTTGGCAATAATCAATAAATTGCTCTATATTTAAGAATAGAATTTGCATTGTTTGTCTATCAAAAATTTCTTAGTTATATTAAATAATAAACAAATTCAAATATGAAAGAGGTAAAAATTCTAATTAATACAATATACAAAACCTTTTAAACATATACTTATATATTTTATATATATATATTTCAAATTTGTTTAAAAATAAATTTAAAATAAAGTGATACAATGGTTGGGTATAATGCGGATAAAAAAACCTATTTTTGCGAAATATGCAAACTTAATTATACTGACAAAAAACTTGCCGAAGAGTGCCAAAAATGGTGCTCCACACATAACAGTTGCAATTTTGCAATTGCACGTCAATCAATCGAAGCACAAGAATCAAGAAAAGAAAAATAAATTACTAATTAAATTTTTTATGCCATATTGTACCTTCTTTTGTATCTTCAATAATTATATTATACTTTGTATTAAGGATGCTTCTTATTTCATCAGCACGTTTGAAATCTTTTTTGGCTCTTGCTTCATCACGTTCTTTAATAAGTTTGCTTACTTCTTCACTTAATTCTTCTTTTATAATATAATTATCCATCTTAATTCCAATAATTTTATCAAATTCAAGCATTATTTCCAATATATGCTTTGCCTCATTAGTATTGAGCTTGCCTTCTGCCTTTCTAGTGTTAACTTCTTTAATAAGCTTAAACATTGCAGAAAGTGCATTTGGCATGTCAAGATTGTTATTTACATAATCAAAAAATTCATTTTTTAATTTTTTTACATTTTCTAAAAATTCTTTTGAATCATTATTTGTATTAAAATTATTAAATGTTGAAAGTTTATTTATAAAAAGATATATATTCTCTAAAGTATTTTTTGCATTGTTAAGTGCTTCAAAAGTGAAGTTCATCTCTTCACGATAATTACCAGATATTATAAAGAATCTATAAGCCAAAACAGGATAACCTTTTTTTTCAAGATCTGCAAGTGTATAAATATTTTTTAATGATTTTGCCATTTTATTGCCATTAACAGTTAAGAATCCGACATGAAACCAATAATTGACAAACTTTTTGCCTGTGGCCGCTTCCGATTGTGCAATTTCATTTGTATGATGTATTGGAATATGATCTATG
>JAJZYD010000031.1 GCA_021806095.1 Microcaldota archaeon | reverse complement strand
GAGGTGAATTGGTAATAAGAGTGTCTAAAATAGGTAAACAATTTGTTGCATGTAATAATTACCCCAAATGTACACGTACATATTCAATACCACAGAAAGCATTAGTGCTTTCAACTGGCAAAGTATGCGAAAAATGTAATAACACGCCAATAGTAAAAATTATAATGAAGAGCAGGAAACCATTTGAAATGTGCCTTGATCCAAACTGCAAAATAGAAGAATCAGAAACTAAAAAAATTGAAGAAAGCTCTGAGAAGCAGTTTAAAGAATTAGGAAGTGAAAAAAAATCAATTATTAACAAAAGTGCTGAAATTGAATCAGCTATAAAGAATGATAATATAAAAGTGAAAAAAACACCAAAGCAAAAGCGAAGTGCAACAAAAACAAAAAGAGTAAGAAATAAAATTGTCAAAAAAGAACTAAAAGAGAAAGAAAACAAGCAAGAAAATGAAAAAGATAATAAAGATTCAAATAGTTAAAATAAAATCTAAAGACACAACTATTAGGTAATACAATGTTTATACCAACGCATTATAAAAAATTAAAAAGAGGGCCACAAGTGATTCTTCCAAAAGATATAGGTGCAATAATAACATACACCAATGTTAATAAAAATAGCATTTGCATTGACGCTGGCACTGGGAGCGGATGGATGGCAGTATCCCTTGCTAAGCTTGCAAAGCAAGTTATAAGCTATGATATAAGAGATGATTTTATCAAAATTGCCGAGTACAATAAAAGATTAGTAAATGCTGAAAATCTTATATTAAAGAAAGGAGATGTTACAAAGAAAATTCAGGAAAGGAATGTTGATGTTGTTGTGTTAGATATGCCAAATTCAGATAAAGCATTAAAGAATGCATACAAAGCGCTTAAGGAAGGTGGTTTTGTAGTTGGTTATTTACCGCATACAGAGCAATTAAATATGTTTGTTAAAAAGATGGAAAAATTAAAATTCAAAAATATTCATTCTATAGAATTAATAGAAAGGGATATGCTTGTAAGAGAGCAAGGTACAAGACCATCAACTAAAGGTGTATGGCATACTGCCTACTTGTCATTTGGAGAAAAATAATAATAATTATATATTTTAGTAAACTTCATATAAAAAAGTTTCTTATGTTAAAATAAATACTATATTATCTATATTATAAAATATAGCAATAACCTAATAAAAAGATAAATATAAATATAAACATAAAGGGCGTATGAAATTATACCATACGCCCAGGTGGATGAGAATAGGGTTTATCCAAAATAAGTATTGAGTGTTTTATATATTAACTAGTAATATTTAAATACCTTTCGCTCAATCTGGCTTTGCTCTAAAAGTTCATTTTGCTCCTAAAGTAAGTTTTAGAGCTGACTTTTAGAGCAAAGTCGAATAAAAAGAAATATTTAAATAATTAATGTGGCGAAGTTAAGTTTTAACATTTATGACGCTAATATTTGTTAGTAGATTTTACTGACAATTTATTAGGTGATTAAGTATGGATGATTATTTTATAAAAGCAAAATTAGCAATAGAAAAATGCGAAAAAAAACCAGAAATGAAATTAGAAATTGAATTTGAACATGTATTAAAAAATTATTTAGAGGCCTTAGGTTATGGAGATATAGAAGGGCAATATGAAGAGCATCCGGGATCAAATATCAAAAAAATAAAGATAATAAAAAGAAAAAGACAAGATGCGACTTATGGAAAAGTAGTTATTGAATATGAGCATGTTGGTGCACTTTCAGAGAATCATGGTAAACGACATGCTCTTGACCAATTAGAAATAGATTATTTATCTACCTATTCAGATGGTACTTTAGAAAGTATGGTGGGGATTGCCTTTGATGGGAAAAAGATTATTTTTGTTACTAAAAGTAATAATAAATGGGTAGAGGATGAAAAAGAATTCAATAAACATAGTTTTGACTTATTTGTTAATTATATAATAGGACTATATAGAGTTTCCTTTAAACAACTTCCAATAGAATTTGGTTTTCATAGGGAGATAAGTAAAAATGCCATAAAGCTTCTTTATGAAAAATCAAGGTCACAAAACCCTAGAGTTCAGATGCTTTTCCAAGAATGGAATCTGAGGTTTAGTACAATATATGGAAATGCGTTCAATAATGAAAAGATTAGTTCTTATTTCAAGGATTTGTCTAGGCAAATAGGAATACGGGATTTAGAAGGAAATAGGTTAGTATTTGTAGTTCATACTTACTATGCTTTTATAGTAAAATTAATAGCTGCTGAAGTAGCGAAGAACTTATTTGATTCTGAATCAAATTCCCATCTTAATTTTCTATTAGAAACAGGAGATATTAAGAGTGAATTACAGAATATCGAAGAGGGTAAGTTTTTCAGAGGTCTGGGCATAGAAAATTTTATAGAAGGTACATTTTTATCTTGGTATATAGACGTTTGGGATAATGAACTTGAAATTACACTTAAACAACTAATTGAGAAATTAGATTCGTTTGATTTTGCTGAATTTAAGACCAGACCAGATAATGTAGTCGACTATCTTAAAAACTTTTATATGGGGGTGTTTGAAAAAGAATTAAGACACGATCTTGGGGAGTTTTATACACCCGATTGGATAGCAGAGTATATAGTAAACAAAAGTGGCTTTGATGGAAATATACAAAAAAAACTTCTTGATCCTGCCTGTGGTTCTGGTACATTTCTAATTGCGATTTTAAATAAAATATATATCAAAAATAAGAATAATCCAAATAAAGAAGAATTATTATCTAAAATAACAAAAAACATAGTCGGATTCGACATTAACCCTATCGCTGTTTTAACAGCAAGGACAAACTTTATAATTTCTTTACTAAGGTTTAGCATACAAAAGGATACTCTAACAATACCTGTGTTTCTTACAGATTCGATAGTCTTGCCAGATATAGAAAAACAAAAAACGCTCTTACAAAAAATTGACTTGTATAAAATAAAAACTACGAAAGGAGTCTTTGAAATACCAAGAGAAATAAAAACTAATATAGCAGAGGTAATGAACTTTATAAAAGAGAATATAGAAAGAAATCAGAAGCCAGAGCAATTTAACCATTTGTTATCAGAGAGATTTAACTTTGGTCAATTAATTAAAGAAAGCTTATATATACTCTATGATCAACTGTATACGCTAAATCGCCAAAACCAGAACAAAATATGGTGTGATATAATAGTAAATCAATTTGCCGCATTATTCCAAAAAGATTTTGATTTTATTATAGGAAATCCGCCATGGGTAAATTGGGAATTCTTAGATGATGGTTATCAAAAACATCTCATTGAATTAAATGACGCTTACGGATTATATTTAACTAGTGGTTTAGAATCAAGGCTAGGAAAAATAAGAAGGGATATATCATCAATCTTTTTTTATGTGTGTATCGATAGGTATCTTAAAATAGGGGGCAAACTTGCATTTCTAATAAAGCCAATGTATCAAATACCTTCAGGCAATGGATTTAGAAATTTCAATAGAATTACTTCGCCATATGAAAAAATTAATAGAAAGCAGTTAGGTAAAGGAAACAAAAAAGAAAGAACAACTAGTGTTATAGAAAGAGGTATATCAAAACTTACAACTCCTATAAAAATACTTTCTGTGGATGAACTTACCAAAGAGAATCTTTTTGATATAAATAACGAAGTATCATTAATGATTGTCAAAAAAGGAGAAAAGACTACGTATCCAATTCCTTATAAAATATGGTTAGGTAACAAAACTATCAACGAAAACTTATACAAAGCAGAGCCATCAGATACTAAAGACCAATTATCTACATGGATCATATATTACGGTCAAAAACCAACTAAGTATCTAGGAAAATTAAATTACAACATAAGAACAGGAATTTATTTTGGATTAAAGGATGCATTCTTTGATTTTGAGATCCTAAATACTAGAGGGAATATTGTTCGAATCAAAAATGATAAAGAGATGAGAGACATTGAGAAAGATTTAGTTTATCCATTACTTATGTCTAGGCATATTAACAAATGGAGGATAGGGGATAGAAACAACTATCCTTATACATATTGCATACTTCCACAACAAAAACCTGGAGAAGACAATGAACAAACTCTAAAAAATAAGTATCCTAAAACTTGGGATTGGCTAAATTTATTTAAGAAAGAACTACTAGGTAGAAAATCAAAATCATTCGCAAAACAACCGTTTTATTCAATCTATGGTCTAGGAGATTGGGACTCTAAGTTCAAGGTTGTATGGTGCAATATGGGATTTAACCCGGATTTTGTAGTAGTTTCATCTGTTGAAGATAAAATATTAGGTAAAAAAATATTATTGCCAGAGCACGTCATGTCGTTTATACCATCTAATAATCAACAAGAAGCACACTATATATGCGCAATCCTTAACTCCTCATTAATTAGAAAACTTTTACCTACTCTATCGCAAAAAGGCAAGTCTGCGCTTTCGGGAACTATAATAAAAAAAATTAAGTTAAACAGGTTCAGTTCTAAGAATAATACTCATATCGAATTAGCTAATTTATCAATTGTAGCACACAAATTAGCTAAAGAAGATAATGAAGCACAATTAAAAGACATAGAGACTAGAATAGATGAGATTGTCAAAGCTCTTTATTGAGAATTTATAGGACATAACTAAAAAGTGTGAATATGATGGACACATTAATTAATGTTAAAAGATACTTTTCTAAAAGGAGCAACTATCAGCTTTGCTCAAATAGTCTATTCTGCTCCTAAAGTAGTTAAATTCAATGACTAAAGGAGCAAAGCCGCTCAATCTGGCTTTGTATAAAAAGTCAAATTTTGTTGATAAAACAAAACTAAATCAACAAAGTCATTCAATCTATATAATAATATTGATTATTTAATAAATATTTAAATAGAATAAATATTTAAATGAATTTCTTTTTCACTTTCTTTTATATATAAATTTATAAAATAAATATATATTAGTGAAAGATATTTATAGGTTATTGCTAAATAATAATGCATTTATAATAAAAATAGATAATAATTATTAAAATAATATAATTATTATAATATATTATATAATACATTAATAAGTGATTTTGATGACTAAGAGATCGCATGGTTTATTTGTTGGTAAAACAAGACATTTGGCAAGGCACCATAGGCCTTCAAATTTAAGCATAGATAATTTTATAAAAACCTTCAATATAGGAGATAAAGTAGCTATAGTACCAAAGAGCAATATCAAAAATATACCACATCCAAGATACAAAGGTAGAGTAGGCACAATTATTGATAAAAGGGGTTCATCTTATGTTGTAAAAGTAAAGATTATGTCAGCAAATAGAATTTTAATTGTTCCTCAATTACACCTAGAAAAAGTAGAAAACACAAAGAATATGCAGAAGAATGCATAATTTATTCTTAAATGTCAAAGTTAATAAATAATTAACAATATGAGCGTGAAATTCCACACCATTAATGAGTAGAAGGATGTCATGTTCTATCCAAATGACAAAAAGTAAAAAGAGATAGAAATGTAGTTTGTTCTTTCAAAAGAATTCTGTAACCTCCTTTGAAAAAGTTAATAAAATCATATAATGAAGTGAATGAGAAGTTCTCAATGACAACTTCAAACATGTTTGCAAAAAATAGAAAAGGACAAAAGATATTTGCAAATATATCCACAAACAAGATATAAAATAAATATTATATATGACCTATACAGTCCAATAGGAATTGCAAGTTGCATCGGTGAATTAGAAATATACCCTGCAGCAGATAATTACAGAGAAAGCTAATAACCTTTAAGTGTAGGGGAAATGTTACTTTATTAACATTTATTTAATTTTTGTTAATATAAAACTTTTTTATATTTATAATGAAATTTATTAGTAACATTGATTTTTTAAAATGATTAGCAAAAAGCACTGTTTTTTGGATGAGAAACTATACCAGAGATAAATAATAAAAGGTGACGAAATCATATTGGTGATATGAATGTTTAAAAAACCAAACCACATCAAATATAATTTGGATTTTTATTTCGTCACCCTTTATACCCTTATTTCCTCTTGTTTGCAGCAATTATTATCGTAGCTGCACTAAATCCCATATTTCTTTTCCTTGCTTCATCCATGGCTCCGACTGCATATTCAGTAATTTTTTCTGCAAGGACTGTTTTCATAGCTGCATTCATCTCTTTAGTATCTTTTACCCCTAATACTTCAAATACCTTTGAGATGTCGCTATTTTGCAAAGCCTCTATTGCACTTTCCTTTAATTTTGACTTTATTGCTTTGCTTTCTACTTTTTGGATTTTTATTCCTTCAAGAGTTTCTATTTCTCTTCCACCTTCAATAATTTCTTTCATTCTTACCACCCACATATATACTTTAGTTTTTTAGATATTTAAATGTTTTGTGGAACTTTCTAATATATAATTAGAAAACATCCTTTTTGATGTGCTTTTAAATATAATTTTTAAGAAATAATTTAAATTTATAAATAATATTAATCAATTTAAGACGTAATTTTTAAATGTTAATGCATGCAATATATACAATAAATACTTATATTTTTTGTGCATATATAAGTGCATAAATATAAAGCGACCGTAGTCTAATCTGGTAGGACTTTGGCCTTCCATCATTAAAAGAAGAAAGCCAAAAACCCGGGTTCAAATCCCGGCGATCGCACTTGTGCTTTACGAGGAAGATGTGTGCAATTCTATTATATCTGCAAAGATAATATTAAATATTTAAATATTATAAACATTATTTATACTTTCTTTAAGATTAAAATGAAGAAAGGTATTAACCTATATAATAATTAGTGTTAGTATGAAACCAGGAGAATTTATCAAAGAGTTTATAGCAAAGGATGGCAAGCACATAACAATAAGGGCTCTCGATATATGCGACATAGAAGGAATGCTTGCACATATAAATAATCTAGTAGATGAAGATGCGTTCCTAATAATAAATACAAAAACAGATTATATATCTGAGTTAGAATTTGTTACTGAAAAAATCAAATCTATGCTTTATGGCGATGCCTTAGCCATTGTTGCCATTGCAGAAGGTAAGTTTGTTGCTGAAGCAGATATAAGAAGAGGTATAGGAAGAGCAAATGAGATTGGTAGTTTAGGTATAGCAATTGCGAAGGAGTATCGTGGTATAGGACTCGGAAAAGAATTAATGACACTTTTATTAGATCTTGCAAAAAAAGACAATTATAAAGTTATAAAACTTGGTGTATATTCTCCTAATATAACAGCAAAAAGACTTTATGAAAAAGTGGGATTTAAAGTTGCAGGCAAAATACCATATAGCAAGATGAAAGATAAATATATGGATGAAATAATAATGTATAAGGAACTTTGAAACATTATACAATATAAACAATTGAAAAATTATTAATTTTGATTGATTAATTTTCATTACTATTAGAAAAAAATAAACTTCAATATAAATAAATTGATAGGAAAGGAAATAAGAAAAATGTAAAAAGAAAGATGAAAAGATTTGTATATATTTTGTTTTTCATAAATATATTGGTTATAATATGATAATTCCAAATAAATTATCTAAAGGAGATAAAATAGCAGTTATAGCACCTTCT
>JAJZYD010000030.1 GCA_021806095.1 Microcaldota archaeon | reverse complement strand
TTTTAGAATTTTTATTTTTTTTTGTTTTATCTCTTTTACTTCTTTATATTATATATTTACTATATATTATTATACTATTTATTATTACATTATATTTTATTACATTATTTTTATATTGTTGATGTTTATTTATTATTCATTAATATGCTTTTTTTATTATATTATTTTTATTAAATTATTTATAAACATTTTATGTCATTCTTGCTTTTATTGTTGAATATAATATTGTTATCTCATTTATCATTGATAAAAGAGAAATATTTAAAAAACATACTGTTAAATATAGTATAATTTATATTTATTATTTATATTTATTCAAAATGCTTTGCTTTTGAATAAATTTTGTGTTTATTATATTTATGTTTATTATTATGTTTATTAATTAGATAAAATAGTATTGATATATTAATATATTATAGATTAGAAGAAAATAAGTAAATAAGTAAAATTTATATATAAGGAAAAAGAGGATATTATGCTTATTGATTTTAAATATAACAAAGCAATTAAAATGCGCTTATTTACTGTTGCGCTGTTTATTATATTGTCAATAGCAGGAGTTGGCTTTGCATTCTATTTATTTTATATTGCTAATACAATCCCAATGTTTCTGCTTGCAATAGCTTTTATGATGCTGTCACTTATCGCAGCTTTCTTTAATATTTATGCATCCGTATGGTATTTCAGATCAATCTTTTATGATGACTATTTAAAAAAGATTTCAAAAAACAACAAAATGCCAAAAATTCTTCCAAATATCGCTATTATAGTACCAACATTTAATGAAAATCCAGAAATATTAGGAAATAACATTCTTGAATTATTGAAAATGAACTATCCAAAAAATAAGCTTAAATTTTATATAGCAGATGATTCAACCAACTCTGAAACCGTATCTAAAATAAAGGAATTTGCCACAAAATATCATATAAAATTTGTCCATAGAAACAATAGAGATGGATTTAAAGCGGGCGCGCTCAACAACATTCTAAAAATATCAAAAGAACCCTATATTGCAATATTTGATGCAGATGAACTATTAGAAAATAAAAATTTTATTATTGATCTTTTGCCTTACTTTAATGATAAGAAAGTTTCATTTGTTCAAACAGAAAAAAGATATAAAAAGGGCTCTTTCTTTTCAGATTCAGTAGACATATTTGATGGATTCTTCTTTAAATTTATAGAGCCTGCAAGAGCATTGAATAATACTGCAGTATTTGCGGGATCTTGTGGTATAATAAAAAGAAGCATCCTTAACAAAATTGGAGGATTTCCTGAATATATTATAGAAGATACATTCTTTAGTTTTGAATCGAGTATAAGGAACCTTAAGAGTATATATATACCCAAAGTTTATGCAAGAGGTGAACCAATAAAAACATTTACACATCTTGCAAAACAGCAATGGAGGTATAATTATGGAGATACCCAATTTATAAGCTATTTTCTTAAAAAGAAAAATAATAATGAATCACCTTTTTCAAAGTTAGATTATACAACACATGGGCTTGGCTTAAATTATATATCTATAATGCTTATATTATTTACGCTTGTCTCCGCAGGTACAATATTCCTTGATGTGCCTTTTGCGCATATTGATATTGCATCATTTTTTACACATAACCAAATTGGCTTAGATCTTGAAATGCTCGGCCTTTTTGCCTTTACACTTTCTGTGTTTACCCCTGTCATCTTAACAAAAATATATTTTGGCTCATTGAAAAAGGGGCTTATGGTATTTATGCTCAATTTTGCGCTTGCATTTGTAAGAACTAATGCGGCTATTTCAGCAATTATCAAAAAGAACCCAATTAATTCATGGAATTCTTTTAGACATATGCAAAAGCGCAATGATCTTTTTACGTCAATTATTAATGCAAAAACTGAAATAGTATTCTCGACATTTTTACTTTTCCTTGCATTTATTGCATTTTCTGAATCTAATCTGGCTGGAGGCATTTGGCTTGTAGGTTATAGCTGCCTATATTTCTTAACTTTAATATTTTTTTATGTATATGGATAATCAAAAATGATATTATGTTTTATATAAAAATACACTATATAAAAAATACAGAAAATAGTATAATACTCGCAATGTGTGATGAATCTTTGATAGAGAGTATACTTGAAGAAGATGATATTTATATTGATATTAAAACATATGCTGACTTTTATAAAGGAGAACTTGTTAATAATAAAAACAAAGTATTAGAAATATTAGAGGGAATGAAAATAGGGAGCGCTAATGTTGTTGGGAAGGAATCTATAGATACCGCAATTAATTTAAAAATAATAGAAAAAAGCAATATAAAATATGTAAATAATATTCCTTATGCACATGCCTATTATGTTAAACAGTGAACTACCACTTATGAAATCAACTTCCTGTATAAAGTTAAAAATGACTTTTTCTTTTTATTCTTTTTTAAATTTCAGCAATGCTTCTGCAATATCTCCTTTTGATTCCTCTAATGCCACTTTAGCTTCATCTTCGCTTACATTGGCTTTGGAAGCAACAAGTTTTATATCATCATCAGTTATTTCTACTTGAATATTGCTCTCAACTTCTTTTATGTTTCCGGAAACTTGAAAACTTTCAATGCCTTGGCCAATTATTTTTACAACTTGCGGCTCTTCAACAATTATTGTCTTATCATTGCATTCAATCAAAACTCTATTTGCATTTATTTCATCTGTCTTTATACCCATCTTCGCCAGCATTTTTCCCATTGATTTTATATCCATATTTGGAAGCAAACAATCACCAATTTTATCAACAATCATAATTGATAAATAAGTATTTTAAAACAAATATTATTTATTATTTTGTATTATTTCTGCTAGAATGGAAAAGATATTGTTGTGCATAACCTCTGTAATTTTTCCATTTATCCCATGCAAAATCCTGCAGTTCATCAAAACTCTTTTTATCATTATTAAAATAAATTTCTTCTAATCTTCTTTTTACCCATACATCTATAGGAAATGCTTCTAAATTTCCATAACCCATCAATATAACACAATCTGCAACCTTTCCACCAACGCCTTTTATTTCCATTAATGTGTCTTTCAATTTGTAATAATCATTAGCATTAAGCTTGTTGAGCTCAACATTATTCAAGGCAAAGTCAACTGCATCTAATATATAGTCTGCCCTAAAGCCGCTGCCACATTCAATAAGCTCTTCTTTTGTTGCATCTTCTAAATCAAGCGGTGTTGGAAAGCTTTTGTAGTTTCCTTCAATATCCTTGCCATATTTATTAATTAGATTCTTGACAATTCCTCTTATTCTTTTAACATTGTTGAACTGTGATATTATAAAACACAACAATGCTTCCCATGGATCATTGATTGTGAGGTGCAAGCCTCGGTATTGGTTGATTGCATTGTCCATATATTTATCAGTATTTATTAAGGAATATATTTTGTTCATATCATCAAATAACCTGAACCTTGTTTCTACCTCTTTTTCCAATTCCTGCTTTTTCACACCTCCAAATAAACATTCTACAGACAATTCTGATTTATAGCTATCATTTGAATATATTCTCAGAATTGAATTTTTGTAGGAGTAATCCAATATATTATCATGATAGTCTGCAAAAAAGGTAATAGGCTGTGCACTTTCAAATGTATATTTTAAGTTAAAGTTTGAAATGCTGATCCTGCTATTTTTATTATTTTCAAACATAAGCATCAAAATATAAAAATCAATAATATAATAAATCAAAAAATAATAAATTAATTAGAAATGTTATTAATTTTTTAAAGTGAAATATATTATTTATATTATTTGGGCAACAGATTGGGCTCGAGCTGAGCCAATATAAATTTCTCAAGCTCAATAATCGGCAATCTAATCTGTTTTTTATCATCTCTAAATCTTATTGTAACAGTATCATAGTTATTTGATTCTTTGTTGATTGTTTCATAATCAACTGTTATGCAGAAAGGAACACCTATTTCATCCATTCTTGCGTATCTTCTCCCAATAGATCCTGATGTATCTGTTTCAATATTGAATTTAACCTTTAATAAATTATAAATTGATGATGCTTTTTTCTCAAGTGCTTCATCATTCTGCAGTGGAAGCACTGCAGCAATATAAGGTGCAATATAAGGTTTAAGCTTTAGGAATGTTCTTTCATCATTTTTATTGAAGAATATATCCATTAACATCCATATATTTCTATCAACACCAAACGAAAGTTCAAGTACATTTGGTATTATTTTCTTTCCATTTGATTCTATAGATAGATCTTGTTTTGAACCTTTTGAATGTGCAGTTAGATCATAGTCTCCTCTATAATGGATGCCCCCTATTTCTTTAAACCCTCCCCAGCTTTCAACATCTACTTCTACATCCATATGTATTTTATTGTAGAATGCTTTGCTGTCTCCTCCTTTTTCGAAGAATCTGAGTTTTTCTGATGGAACGCCTATAATATTTTCATAAAAATAATCAACAAATGCCACATGATAAGCATAGAATTCTGGTATATTATATTTATTTATCATTTCGTTTATAGTAATGCGCTCCTGCTCGCCATTCTCATACATTACAACATTGATAAGCATGTCTTTAAATAATTCCAGATTGACTTTCCATGTTTCTGGATCAAAGAATATTTGAAGCTCAGCTTGCACAAGCTCTCTCATTCTGTATAATCCTTGACGCGGAGATATCTCATTTCTATAAGCTTTACCTATTGTTGCAAGACCGAGCGGGAGCTTCTTCCTAAGAATATTGAATTCACGATAAAAATTTAAATAAATTGATTGTGCAGTCTCAGGCCTTAAATAACCTTTTTCAAGATGTTCTGGTCCTAAATAAATGTCAAACATCATGTTGAATGCCTTTGCTTCAGACAAATAGCTTTTGCATTTTGGGCATTTTATTTTCTTTTCTCTTATTATTTTATTTATTTCTTCAGTATTTGCACCTTCAGATACCTTTATGCCAAGATCATTAAGCAGGACATCTGCCCTGTAATATATGCCACATTTCTGACAGCCTACTAATATATCATTGAATAAAGATGCATGACCTGATGCAACTAACGGCTTCTCAGGAAGTATTGTTGAGCAATCAAGGAAGTGAAAATTATTTGGAAGTGTAAAATATAATATCCAAAGATTTTCAAACTTCCTTTTTATAAGTGCACCAATATGCCCATAATCATAGATTCCTGAAATTCCACCATAGATTTCAGCGGCCGGGGCAAAGAACCCCCTCTTCTTTGCTAATGCAAACAAATCCTCAGAATTCATAATCTTCACTTGATACTTATTGTAAATTTATAAATACAAAAGATTAATAATTTTCTTATTAAAAAATGCAATCCACTAATACAACATAAAAATATTAGTGGACACGTTTGGTTTATTTATTTTTTCACAGAATAGTAGCTCACAATCCTCGCATACTTTCCCTTTATTCTCTTGTTAAGAATCTCCGCAAATTCACTGCTGTCGACTTCCTCGCTGTGCTTTGTTTTCACAATAAGCCCGTAATCGCTATCTTTATCTCCCTCTCCACTGTCTCCAATATTGACCTCTTGAACTCCTTTTATTTCAATAATTTCTTCTGCAAGTTTTCCAAGATCAACATTCTCCTGATAAGGAATTAGATAGTACTTCTGAATTCTTGAGATTCTTTTTATTTCCTTGCTATCTTTTCTTTTGCTCCTTTCAGCGCTTGCGCTGTTTTCTGTTTTATTGTTTTCTTTGTTCATTTCCCCACCACTTTTTCATTGTATTTATTTTGCCATATTTACTTGCGTTTATCTTTTTTTGTTTTATTCTTTTCAAGAAAGAAGAAGAGCCATACATAGTATGACATTATTTTTCCGTTTTTGTCTGTTCCGACAATTTTGAGCCTTTTCTCTATTACAGATCTTTTCTCATCCAATTTTCTTATTTCAAATTTTGGTTTTGTCATAATCTCACCACAAATATAATGTGTGGGTGGTGGTGAAAGATTGTGGGTGGTGCAAGGGATTCATTGTCAATCCCTTACATTATATATTATGAACTTTGTTTTATATATAATTAATTAAATTAAATATCAAAAGATTATATTTATATTATAAAATCCTTTTCATTAAGTAAAGATTATATTAATAATATATTTTTATTAGTAAAAAAAATAGAAATATATATAAATTTTATGTTTATAAAGAGATACATGAAAAAATTAATATTACCATCTTCGATTGAAAAAGGTTTAAAAAGATTAAGAGAAGAACACAAAGAAAAATCTATCTCAGTTAAAAATCTAAAAGGACGCTATTATGTTTATGAAAATATATATTATAAAGAAAATAACAAAATAAAACAAACTTCAAAATATTTGGGAATAATAACAGAATTAGGCGCTTTTATTAGAAGAGGTGCAACAAAGAAAGAACGTTATATTGAAAAAGCAAAAGCTATAATAGAACAAAATGGTGGAAAAATAATATGGCCAAAAGAAGAAAATAGTGTTGTATATACTTTAGATGAAATTGATAAAATAATACTCATGTCTTTGAGTATGAATGGAAGGATTCATTTAAAAAAGATTGCAGAAAGGACAGGATTATCAGTAAAAGCCATAGATTATAGAAAAAGAAAGTTGGAGAAAGAGTATAATATAAAATATTTTGCAGAAATCGATGTAGAGAAATTAGGGTTTTCTTATTTTATTGCATTGGTAAATTTTAAAGATAAAGCACCTTTAGAATCAGAAATCAAAGCCGCATTAAATGACAATCCGCACGTGCAGCTTGCGCTACTTACTTCTGGTTCCTATGATCTAATAATTGTACTTTTAGCAGAAAATACAAAAATCTTAGATGGTGTTATTACAGAAATAAGTTCAAATCCTCTTTTGTCAAAATATTCTATAATGTGGTATGTGTCCCCTTTTGATCCGACTTATGGTTATATACAATTTAGAGATAAATTTTTCGATCTTTTAAAAGAAAAGGTTTGGCATAGAACTTTGAAGACGCCAAGGCCATTGGCAGATAGTTTATTCCAAAGAGAATATGTAGTACTAAGGGAATTAAGCAGGAATGGTTTACAAAACTTTTCTGATATTGATAAAAAATATAATCTTTCAATAGGAACATCTCATTATACCTATTCAAAGTTGATTTCTGAAGATAAACAACTTATTAAAAGAATAACAATAATGATGGAAAGAAAAGATGTAAAATATAATGCAATAATTAAATTTTATGTTTTAAGAAGAATAGATTTCTTGAACACTAGAAAAGAACTTTTATTAGATATGATAGAAGATAATGAATATAGTATAAATAAATTCTGTTATGTTGGTGATTTAGATTCACCTGATGGAGGTATAATGTTTTTACCTGTAATTAATGACTCTGATTTAGTAAAAGAGGAAGAAAAGTTAAGAGAAAAAGTAAAAGGAATTGTTATAGAGCATTTAATTGTTATTAAACCTGTTGTTGGAGAATTATCTTATAGATATTTTGATAATGTTTATTCAAAACAATATCAAAGGTTACTATCAACTTTTAAGGTGCCTCCATTCTTGAAAGTATATAGTTATAAAAGCAACATTAATACAGAACATAAAATAGAGTAATAAAAACAAATAAAATTAAAATAATAAATTAATAAAGTTTCATCAAAATTTATCTAATCTGTATCTCCTCCTTCCATTCATATCACCGCAATAATCTCACTGGAAAGCTTTAAATATCTTGTGCAGTTTTGCTTTTGTGTTAGATAAATAACGAAAACATGTTATTTTAATTCTTGACATAATTATCATAATTATATTTTATATATTAAAATTAATTTACTTTAGTATAAAAGATTACAAGAAGAAGCACTCAAAACAGAAAATAGAAATAATTTATAATTCAACTCAAAATGATAAAATAGAGTAGTAAAAACAAATAAAATTAAAATAATAAATTAATAAAGTTTCATCAAAATTTATCTAACCTGAATCTCCGTTCATTCATATCACCGCAATAATCTCACTGGAAAGCTTTAAATATCTTGCGCACTTTTGCGCTTGTGTTAGATAAATAACGAAAATAATTATATTTTAAAATAATATTAAAAATTACAAAATGTTATAATTATTTTTTTGTATTATATAAATAGAAGATAGTATTATATAATTATTTAAATAAATTAAT
>JAJZYD010000029.1 GCA_021806095.1 Microcaldota archaeon | reverse complement strand
ACCCACACATCATATTTGTGGTGAGATTATGACAAAACCAAAATTTGAAATAAGAAAATTGGATGAGAAAAGATCTGTAATAGAGAAAAGGCTCAAAATTGTCGGAAAGGACAAAAGCGGAAAAACACTGTCATACTATGTATGGCTCTTCTTCTTTCTTGAAAAGAATAAATCAAAAAAAGATAAACGCAAGTAAATATGGCAAAATAAATAAAATAAAAAAGTGGTGGGAAAATGAGTGAAAAAAACAAAAGAATAGGAAACAGCGCAAGCGCTGAAAGGAGCAGAAGAAAAGATAGCAAAGAAATAAAAAGAATCTCAAGAATCCAGAAGTATTATCTAATCCCTTATCAAGAGAATGTTGATCTTGGAAAGCTCGCAGAAGATATCATTGAAATAAAAGGAGTCCAAGAGGTCAACATTGGAGACAGCGGAGAGGGAGATAAAGATAGCGATTATGGACTTATCGTAAAGACAAAACACAGCAAGGAAGTCGACAGCAGCGAATTTGCGGAGATTCTTGAGAAGAGGATAAAGGGAAAGTATGCAAAGATTGTGAGCTACTATTCTGTGAAAAGATAAAAATAATTTGCTTTATTTTATTTTTATTATTTTGTCTTTGGTGCTTGCTTATCCTCGCTTGGAACTTCAAGTACATATTTTGAAATTACTTTAGCCGCATACTCTAATACCTTTCTAATATCTGACTCTTTGCTAGCACCCGTACATATCATCTTCCCATTCTTGAAAAGTATAAGTACTGCTTTAGGTTCTTCTACTTTAAATATTGCTCCTGGAAATTGTTCCGGCTCATAGTCAACTGCTTTTACCTCTTTTGAAAGATTAAATAAATCAATAACAGCATGAAGATCTGCGCTTACAACAATATTCTGTATTTTAATAGGAGGAACTGTAACCTCTTTATAAGCATCTAAAGGCAATGCTTCTACTTTGCTGCTTAATACTTTTTCTTGTTTCTTTTTGACTTCTTTTTTAATCGTTTTTTCAGATTTTTTATCTTTTGGCACAACATCCACCTAATCTATTTATTTAATTAATAGAAAATATAAATACCTTTTGCTCTTTCTCTCAAAGCAATAGTAGTCATTTATTTCTTTTATATTATCAGAATTTACTGTAACATCTGTCTCCTAACTAAAGTTTGAAAGCTTCGAATGGTTTCCAGAAGTTTAAAAAGTCCTAGAATTAGTTGATTATTATGCATGGCAAAAAGCAAGAAAAAGCTTAAATATCAAAAAAGCAATAATATTATTATGAGAGATATGGAAACTAATAGCGCAACACTTAACACTGTTTGTAGTGTTGTGAATACAGATTATTTTTTAAAGAACTACAAAAATCCATTAAATCCAGAGTGGATAAAAAAAGCTCAACATTAGCAATGGCATTTAAACATGATGAAGAAGAAGGTGTAAAAAAAGATATAAACATTTCAATAGATAATATAAATTTAATTAATTTATTGAGAAAAGAAGATAAACCACTAAATATTGTAATTTATGACTCTTTTGGTTATTTGAATAAGCCTATAATAGATTTAATTTATTATAATATTGATGCACTGGAATCACTAAATATTATTAAAAGAAAGGAAAATAATTCTGAAAAAATTTATTTAGTCGATAAAAAAGTAAGTGAACAATTTAAATTTAAAAACGTGATTCACACGCAAAATAATTTTACATTAAATTACTGTGTAGTAAATTCTGAAGAAAAAATCAATACAAAAAATATAAATAATAACTATATATTATTGTCATTCAATTTTTGGCAATATTATTTTTATTTTATTAATAATACATTTTACAAATAAATACAAATTCAACCAATTGAAAAAATTTTGAAATAATATATTTTGATATTAATTCCTAGTTTTATAAATATTATTTATTTCAAAATTATGTGAAATTTCTCAACATACAAAATTAATTTTTATTTGTTTTAAGGCAAAAGTATTTAAAAATTAAACTTCTTAATGTTATTAGATGATTTAATGATAAATTTATTTTTGCAAACGACTGCAGCAACGCTTGTTACTGCCGGCTCTATATATACTGAAACAACAATTGCCGTAATTATACAATTGTTGGTTATTTTAGCACTATCTATCCAAATAGCAAGAGTATATTTTCTGAGAATATTAAGAAAGTTTACACTAAGGCTTGCAGCAGATATATGGTGGCTGTTATTTATTATATTAAGAGATGCAAGTATTTTTCTTACAGTATTTCTTGGGATTACTTTATTTTGGCCAGGTACTTATCAAGATTTCGCAATAGCCGTGCCTTTTCAGCCACTTGCAATAAACTTTTTTGCGTTTGCCCTTCTTATAATGTTAATTAAGGATACTGATGAAGAGCCAAAATACAATACTTTAATGACTGTCTTCATATTGATAGGTACAATATTATATATTTTTGGTACTGTTTTTGTCACTGAAAGCGCAGTGTCACTTGCAGTATTGCCCCCAACAGTATCTTTAAGCACAAGCAATTTCTGGGGATTTATCAATTATTATTTTAATTCTATGAATAATCCAACTCTTTCAATATATACATTTTATTTCTGCTTTGCATTATTTGGCTTGACGGGACTTATTGCAGTTATATATTCATTCAAAAACAGTAAATTAGCAAGAGGTAGTATTACAACAAATCCCAACCCAATAATAAAACAGACAGGACAAGCTGAAAAATAGTGTATATGATGCCATACAAGTTTACATTTGATAATAATAAATGCATACAGTGTGGGATATGTGGAGATATATGCCCTGTTAATACTTTAGATTTTACAAGACCTAAACATAAAAATGTTGAAGATAACAAGTTAACTACAGATTTAAAAATAGAAGATATGACTGAATATCCAATACAGGTTGCAAAATGTATTGGTTGTATGATTTGCCCTGAAGAGTGTCCTGTTTCGTGCATTACAATATTAAAAACAGACAAAGAGCCTAAATATCTTCCAAAGCAGGGTTATATGCGGATAGAAGAACCAACAAAAGATGAATTCGCGCTTTCCAAATATACAAAAGTCAGGCCGACACGTATAAAAAGTAAAGATCCATGGGGGCATGTTTATATTTATATACCAAAAAGGAGAAAGTCACAAACTGAAACATTTGCCGAAGAGGATATGATATAATAAATATAATAGATAATGTTGTTTTGATTTTTATATAAATATTATTATAGATGATTGTTAATTATGTTTAGAAAATCAAATGAAGTTGCTATAATTGGTGCAGGTATTATAGGTCTGCTACTTGCAAAAAAACTTGCTGAGAAGGGCATTAATGTAGAGGTATATGATTCAAAGAAGGAAATTTCTGATGCTGCAAATAAGGCTTCTGGAATACTATCTATTTCTGGTCTTGCCACTATTCCAATAAATTATAAACCTGCAATAATCAATATGCTTAATGGAGCTAAAATATTTACTAAAAATTCCTTATTATCAATACGCGCAAATGATAATAAAGCATATATTTTAGATAGAGCCAAGCTTGCTGAGATATGTGCTAATGAAGCAGTAGAATCAGGTGCAAAGATAAATCTAAATTCAAGGCTCACAAAATTAGATATAGAAAAAATGCAAAGTGAATATAAAGTTCTTGTTGGTGCAGATGGCGCTGTATCAACTGTAGCAAGTACATTTGCTTTTCCTAAAATTGATGATTATATTTTAACATACAAGGCAGTATTCAAGAATGTAAGTATAAAAGATACAAAAATAGTTGAAATTTACTTTATGAAAAATATTACAAAAAAATTCTTTGGCTGGACTGCGCCTTATTCTAAATCAAAACTGGAAGTTGGTATAGGTATATCGCAAAAAGAGCATAGAAACAGCTTTAATGCATTCTCGATGTTTATAAAAAATGATATTATTAAAAAGAAATTAAAAAATGCAAAAATGATTGAGGGATATGCAAGTTTAATACCAATTAATCAAAGAAAGCAGACAGTTAAAAGCAATATACTGCTTGTTGGAGATTCTGCCGGACAGGTTAAAGCAACAACAGGTGGCGGTATAATTTTTGGATCTATGTGTGCGGATGTCGCAGCAAATTCAATTTTTAATTATATCAAGAAAGGAGAACAATTAAATAATTATGAAAATGAATGGAGAAAAAAATATATGAAAAATTTAAGAATACATAATTTTTTACATACACTCTATTCTAATCTAAATGATGACTCATTAAGCATGCTTGTTAAAGTAAGCAAGATATTTGGAATTGAAAAATTTTTAAGCAGATACGGAGATATGGATAATCCTAGTATTATGATAAAAAAATTCTTTTTTAGAAATAAATAATTGATAAATTTTAATTTTCAAACTTTTATTATAACTTTTTATGGTCTTTGAGGAGATATTTATAAACGAACCCGCTTAATATCTGAAAAACTCCCCCTATTTCCAAGGGCAAAGGTATTGAATAATCAATCAAATAACCACTTAATCCAGAGCTTAATTGTGAGAATCTCGTTGCAATTCCTTGCACGCTTGACGCAGTACCAAAATCTTCTACATCAATCCCTTTTACATTTACAGTATTTCTTGCTGGACTTCCAAAACCTGCAATAAATGTTCTTATAATAAAGAAAATTGCTGCAAGCACAAGAAATGGAGATATTCCCATTAGCAAAAGCGCAACACCACTTATAATTCTAGAATAAGATGCAGTATTTAGAATATTAAAATTACTTCCAATTCTAGATGAAAGATAAGAACCAAGAGAAATAGCAATATAAGAAATACCAAATATAATTCCTATTGTTAATGAATTTGCATTGTATGCAATTTCCAGCCATAATGGTAGCAAAGGTATTGCAATACCCATGCCAATTCCACCAAGAGAGTTTGCAACAATAATTTTTGACATATATTTTAGACTCGTATTCTTCATTAATTTAGTTGTTTTTCTTGGCCTTTTTTCTTCCTTCACAAATAACAAGCAAATAAATGATATCAGAAGAAATAATGCCGCGACTAAAAATAATATTCTAAAAGCAAACAGCACACCTATAAATCCACTTATAAAAGAATGCATAGATAAAAGCAAACTTCCAAATATTGACATTCCAGAACCAATTGCAATTATCTGACCATATCTTTTAATTCTGTCTTTTGCATCAGGATAATTACTTGCAATAATAGCATTTGTGCCAGGAGAGAATGCACCTCTCAGACCGCCAGCTCCACCACCTATTCCACCTATAATCATTGCAATTATTATGATATAAATATTTGTTGATAAAAATATTATTAATGCTGCTGAAAATGCTAAAAACTCTGCAATTATTAATTCATATCTAAAGCCTATTCGGTCACCAATTTCACCATAAACAATGGCAGTAATAACCATGAAGAATAATACTGCTGCAAATATAATTCCTATATTTATTATATTAATATTCATTGCAGATAAATATAAAGGCAATGCAAGTGTCATGTATATAATTCCTATACTTCTAAATGCTCTTGAATAAAGTAAGAATTTAAATGTTTTATCAATACTTTCCATTTTTAACACGTTGTACTTTCTATAATTTATTGTTTTTATTTATCAATATATTATTTAATAGAAGTTCTTATTTTATTGTTTTATATTATTTTATTTAATTTTGCAAAAAAAATGAAACAAGTAATTATAATTTAATACAATTATATAATATTTTGCATACTTCACAAAAACAAATATTATAAAATATAGGAGCTTGCAACCATAGATGCGTTAATCAAAGGTTCTGGATAAACCCCAAATAAAATTATAATAATTGTACATATTAAAACAACAGCTGCAACATATTTGCTTAAATACAATGGTGCTTTTTCTCTTTTCATATACATTGCAAATATTACTTTTGCATAATAATAGATAGAGAGCACGCTGTTTAATATTGCAATTAGCGCGAGAACAAACATTCCTGAAAAAATAACGCTGCTAAAAAGAAGGAATTTTCCTATAAAACCCATTGTCATTGGAATGCCAATCATTGAGAGCATTAGTATACTTAATGCTGCCGCTGTGGGTGCATTCCTGCTTGACAGTCCCTCATAATCATCAATTGTTTTGATATTCTTGCTCTCAAGCCACAGCACAATTGCAAATGCGCCGATAATCATAAAGGAGTGTGTAAATATTTGAAAAATACTTGCGGCAATTCCATATTCTGTTGCCGCTGCAAAGCCAAGCGCAATGTAGCCAGCTTGAGATATTGATGAATAGGCAAACATTCTTTTAACATTTTTCTGCACCATTGCAACGAGATTGCCAAAGAACATTGTAAAAGTTGCAAGTATAGCCATTATTAATGATATCTGCGCCAAGAACGGAATTAATAATATGAATAAAATATAAATCATTGCAATAAATGCAACTTTTTTGTTTATGCCGGCCAACATAGCTGTAATATGGGATGATGCACCTTCATATACATCTGGAATCCATAAATTGAATGGGAATAATGATGCTTCAAGTGCCAATGCACCAATAATCAATATTAATCCTAATATAGTTATTCCACTGCCAAAAACATTGATAGATGTTGTCCTCAACATTAAGTTTGGGGCAAATGGAAGAAGCAGCGCAATGCTAAATGCAAATGTTGCTATTGAAAGTATTGACATCAAGAACAGCTTCATAGCACTTTCAATGTTTGATCTCTTTTCCAATAGAATAAGAAAAGCTGTTGATATTGTCATAAGCTCGATTCCTAGAATAATGCTAACTAAAGATGCTGCAAGTATTACCAAGAACATTCCAAATATGGCAAAGCTGAACAGCATAAAGAAAGACTTGTAATCTGTTGAATAGCCATAAGCGAGCGTGTTGATGAGAACAAGAGTTGCTGATACTAACAAACAGAACAATGTTGATGCAGGACTAATATAAAATAAATTATCAAATAGATATGAAGTTGCAGTAGCAAGGAAAAAGAAAAGCGATACAATAATCATTGTGACAAGGATGATTGAGCTTGTTATATAAATTCCTTTCTTGCTTATTCCAAAGTTGGCTGCGATTCCAGTAAGCGCAAGCAAGGAAGCAAGCAGTATTAAAGCATAATCAAGCATATTATCCTTTTACTATTTTTATTATATTTATATAAATTTTGTTGTTTGTTGCAGTTGTATTGTTGTGGTTTAAAAAGCATACCGACTACTCATTTTTTACAGCTGCAAAAATAAAAAGAGATAAAAATAAGTTCTTATTACGAATATAATAATTCACTAATTATAAAAAGAACAAGATGCACAAGGGCAGATGAATAAAGTGTATAATATTTTGGCTGAATTATTTTGAGCAACATAGTGTTCTTATATAATATGCCACATAATTGCAAAATGGCCTGCATAGCACATTTGCAATATTATATATAATAAAATGTGTAATATTTTACACAAAAAAGTAATATTTGAATATTTTGTTACACAAACTCAATTTAGAGTTTGCCTATGTCCTTTACTACATCTATATCCAAAGGCTTATCTCCTATCTTCCAGTTTGCTGGGATTGCACACATGTGTCCTTTCTGTGTGATTGTCTCTTTTATGAATTTCAAACCCATGAATGCTTTGTAGATATGATCAACATCCTTGCCAAGATTGTCATTGAAAATTGATATATATTCAACATTTCCTTCAGGATCAAGTATAACAACACTTCTTCTTGATGCACCAGTCGCCTCATTTAATACTCCAAATATTCTTGACAGTTCCTTATTGAAATCTTCTACAAGCGGAATTGTATCTTTCATTGCTCTTGGAGAAGACATTGTCCACGCCTTGTGTGAGAAAATGCTATCAGTACTTACTGCATAAACATCTGCATCATTCTTAAGAAATTCTTTATGTGCATCAGTCAATGCTTCAATATCTGTCGCACATACAAATGTAAAATCTCCTGGATAGAACGCTAATATTGTCCACCTTCCAGTTGGAAACTTTATTTCCATTATCTCATCTTTCTCTGGGAAATAAGCTTTTGCACTAATCCCAGGTATCTTTTCCCCTATATCTATTGTTCTTGCCATACTATCGCCATTATTAATTTTTATTTAATATATTTTTTGTTTATTAATTTCTTTTACAAAATAATTTTATATAGAAATTAACAATTATATTTTTAATTCTGACATCCTCCCACAAATAAATTCTGTGGGGTTCCTCACGGTTTCAAGGTTCGTTTCAATCGTTGGCATCATTGCGCCATCTGTGCTCGTTCCAACGATATACCACAGGGTGTGCCAGGACACCCACTACTCCTATCCCGCTGCCTTGCTGCAATGGAATTTGGAGATACCTTTTCATTATGTTCAACGCACCATTTGCATCTGCATTGAACTGTTTGTCGTATAGTTTACATCTATACAATCCTCTGTGCACTCTTCCGTTTGTCTCTTGACCGCACAGTGCACATGTCTTTGATGTATCTTTCTCAGATATTTTTGTTATCTTTACCCCAAACTCTTTTG
>JAJZYD010000006.1 GCA_021806095.1 Microcaldota archaeon | reverse complement strand
TCATTAGTATTGAGCTTGCCTTCTGCCTTTCTAGTGTTAACTTCTTTAATAAGCTTAAACATTGCAGAAAGTGCATTTGGCATGTCAAGATTGTTATTTACATAATCAAAAAACTCATTTTTTAATTTTTTTATATTTTCTAAAAATTCTTTTGAATCATTATTTGTATTAAAATTATTAAATGTTGAAAGCTTATTTATAAAAAGATATATATTCTCTAAAGTATTTTTTGCATTGTTAAGTGCTTCAAAAGTGAAGTTCATCTCTTCGCGGTAATTTCCAGATATTATAAAGAATCTATAAGCCAAAACAGGATAACCTTTTTTTTCAAGATCTGCAAGTGTATAAATATTTTTTAATGATTTTGCCATTTTATTGCCATTAACAGTTAAGAATCCAATATGAAACCAATAATTGACAAACTTTTTGCCTGTGGCCGCTTCCGATTGTGCAATTTCATTTGTATGATGTATTGGAATATGATCTATGCCACCACAATGAATATCAAAATGCTCACCAAGATTTTTCATGCTTATTGTACTGCATTCTATATGCCAGCCAGGAAATCCTCTTCCAAATTTTGAGTCCCATACCATTTCTTTTTCTTCTTTGGAAGCAAATCTCCATACTGCAAAATCTGTTATATTTCTAAGTTCTGATGATCGCTCAACTCTAGCACCTGCCTTAAGTTGTTTGTTAAGCTGATCAAAAGTCATACCTAAAAGCATACCATAATCTTTAAATTTTGAAGTATCAAAATATACACCATCTTTTGTTTTATATAGATAACCTTTTTCATCAAGTATGTTAATTAATTTAAGTATATCTTCAATTACACTAGATGCATTTTCAATTATATCTGGCATTATTATATTTAGTTTTTTAATATCAAGAAAAAATAAATCAGAATAAAATTTAACAAGTTCTTTCATTGACTTATGTTCTGCTTCAGCTTCTGCTCTAACTTTATCTTCTCCAGTGTTCTGATCACTTTTTAAATGACCTACATCTGTAATATTCATTACGTGTTTTATTTTATAGCCATTATAAAGTAAAGTTCGCTTTAACAAATCTTCATCAATATAAGCCTTCATGTTACCTATATGTGCATAATAATATGCAGTAGGGCCACAAGTATATATGTTAACATTCTTATCATGAATAGGTCTAAATAATTCTTTTTTATTATCTAATGTATTAAATAATATCACAAAATCACGTTTAAATCAATAGAATGCTTATATTTATATATTTATTATACTTATATATTTTTATTATTTATAATTAGTTACTAAAAGGTATAATAAATAAGAATATACATAATGTGATTATATGAAAGTATTACAACTAGATGTAAATAGTATAGAGTTTCAACCTATTGCACCAGAACTTAACACTTATGAAAGAATTACAGATTCAGAAAAAGAAAAACAAATAATTAAAGAAGCACTTGTGTTGCTGATAAGTATTGAAAAAGAGGATACAGAAAAATTAGGTAGTCTTGCAATAAAGAATGCTCTTGAGTCAGCAATGAATATTGGGAGAAAAAATATAGTATTATATCCTTTTGCACATTTAAGCAATAATTTAGAAAATCCAGATAGAGCAATGAAGCTTATGCATTATTTATTCAATGAAGCAAAAAAATCAAATTTTAACATAATAAATGCACCATTTGGCTGGAATAAATCATTGAAGATTGATATAAAAGGACATCCGCTTGCTGAAACACTAAAAAATTATAATGAAAATGGAGAAGAGATTGGTGAAACAAAAAGAGTTGCAAATATAACAGAAATAAAGAAAAAATTAGAAAAGGAGAGGCGTATAGATTTATCAATTGTAAGAAAAAGTGAATTTGTAGGACTACCAGATGCAGATCATAGAATAATTGGAGAACGACTTGATTTATTTAGTTTTCAAGGAGTTTCACCTGCGATGGTATACTGGCATCCTAATGGCTGGATTATATTCAATGAACTTAAGCGTTTTATGCAAGGAAAATTAAAAGAATATGGTTATAAAGAAATATCAACACCAATTATTGCCAATATTGCATTGTGGCATGTTAGTGGTCATATTGATCATTATAAAGATAATATGTTTGTAATAAAAGAAGATAAAGAGGAATTGGGTATAAAACCAATGAACTGTCCATCAACAATATTAATATACAAATCAAGAAAATGGAGTTATAGAGATTTACCTGTTAGATTTTCAATTTTTGATAAATTATATAGAAAAGAGGTAAGTGGTTCCCTAAGTGGTTTATTTAGAGTTCAGGAATTAACACAAGATGACGCACATATATTTTTAGCTGCTGAAAATGTTATAAAAGAAATAACTTCTTTATTAAAGCTTTTTAAGGAAGTTTATGAACAATTTAAATTTGAATATAAAGTAAAGCTTTCAACAATGCCAGATAGTCATTTAGGAGATGAGAAGCTATGGAATGATGCAATAGATGCATTAAAAAATGCACTTGAAGCAAATAATCTCAAATATGAAATAAAAGAAAAGGAAGGAGCATTTTATGGACCAAAAATTGATTTTGATATTAAAGACTCTATGGATAGAATGTGGCAGTGTGGAACAATACAACTTGACTATCAACTTCCACAAAGATTTAATATTACTTATACAGGAAGTGATGGTGAAGAATATACTCCAGTAATAGTACACAGAGCAATTTATGGTTCATTTGAAAGATTTATTGGAATACTAATAGAACACTATAAAGGGAAGTTTCCAACATGGTTGTCACCAATTCAAGTAAGGATTATAGCAATATCAGATCAAGTAAATGATTATGCAAATAGTCTTTATAAACAAATTGGAGCAGAAGGTATTGTAAGAGTAGAACTTGATATAAGTGATAAAACTCTTGAATATAAAATTAGAGATGCGCAATTGCAATCTATTCCATATATGATTATAATAGGTAAAAAAGAAGCAGTAGCAAAAACAATTTCAGTAAGAACAATGTTTGGTAAACAAAAAAATAATATAAATATTGAGGAGTTTATTAATTTGTTAAAGCAAGAAATAAATGAGAGAAAAACTACCAACTTTATAAATTAAAAATAAGAAGACCATAATTGGAGAATATAAAAAATATTAATTAATAATTTGATTATTTTTGTCTTTTTTATTCCGTTACCATTAATAATATAATATTTTTTATTCACTATATTTATATTATTTTTATTAAGTTTACTTAAACACATTTTATCTTTATTTTCTTTATCATATTTTATTATTTTAAAAATGTCAAGTTTTTTTTGATATTTCAATAATTAATGCTAAATAACGAAAAATATTTAAATGTTTTGTTACTAAATAGTAAATATATGATGGTTAAAATAATAATTAATACAATAGAAAAGCCCACAACAACAAAAGTTGATGAACTTCTAAAGTGGTTCTGCATGGAGTTAGGGCTTTTCAATAATATTGATGGAAATAATATTGATATTGCTATTTTAAAAGAATTTGTAATTGCAGCTTATAAAAATGATGGTATAACAAGCTTAACGCTAAAGAAAAAATTAAAATATCCATTAGCGCGTAGTACATTAATTTATCATCTTAATAAAATTATTGAATCTGGATTAATAGTCAAAAAAGGTAGGAAATATTATTTACGTGCGACAATAATGTCAAAAGCTGTTGAAGAACTGGAATATGATCTTGAAAGGGAATTTAGTAAGATGATTGATGCTGCAAAAGAGCTTGATAATTTAATGATTAAAAAATTAAACAGGTAGATTATATGAATGGTGATAATAAAGATAATAAAAATATAAAATTCACTGCAGGTTCAGAAGAAAAAAAACAAAATGTTGAAGAAAAAGTTGATGAGAAAGTAAAAAAAGATGAGTTGGTTGAATGCAAAGAGAGATTACTTCAACTTGCAGCAGAGTTTGATAATTATAAAAAAAGAATAAAAAACGAAATTGATATATCAAAACAGAAAGGAAAAGCCGAGTTCATAAAAGAATTGCTTCCAATTATTGATGAATTTGAACTTGCACTTATAGCTGCAAAAAAAAGTAATGATGAAAATATTAAAAAAGGGATAGAATTATTATATTCAAATTTTGTCGGAGCACTTAAAAAAGAAGGTTTAAAAGAAATAAATTCTGATGGATTATATGATCCATATCAACATGAAATAATATTAATTCAAGAGGATAATTCAAAACCAGATGGTACAATTATTGAGATAGCGAAAAAAGGCTATACATTTAACGGAATACTTTTGAGAGTAGCATCAGTAATTGTTTCAAAGAATAATAATAAAGAAATAAAGAAATAATATGAAATATATTAATATTATATATAGTTATAATTAATAAAAAATTTTTAATAAATAAATATGTTTTTATAAAATTTACATAAAATAATGAAATTATATAAATAATAAAATAAAAATTATATTAAAAATAAAAAAGAAGTGATAATGATGAAAATAATTGGAATAGATTTAGGTACATCAAATTCAGCTGCAGCGGTATTAGAGGGTGGAAGACCAACAATTATACCAAGTAGTGAAGGTATTACACTATATGGAAAAGCATTTCCAAGTTATGTTGCAATAACTAAGGATGGACAAAGGCTTGTAGGAGAACCAGCGAGAAGACAGGCAGTTGCAAATCCAGAAGGAACTGTTACTGCGTTTAAAAGAAAAATGGGCACTGATTTTAAATATAAAATTCATGGAAAGGAATATGCACCACAGGAGTTGTCTGCAATGCTTTTGCAGAAAATTAAAAAAGATGCAGAAGCGTTTTTAGGTGAAGAAGTAAAGAAAGCTGTTATTACAGTTCCAGCTTATTTTGATGATAATCAAAGACAAGCAACAAAAGATGCCGGTGAAATTGCAGGTCTAGAAGTTGTAAGGCTAGTAAATGAACCAACAGCAGCATCGCTTGCTTATGGCCTTGATAAATCTGAAAAAGAAATGAAAATATTAGTATATGATTTTGGGGGAGGGACTCTTGATGTTACAATTATGGAATTTGGGAAAGGTGTTTTTGAAGTTAAGTCAACGAGTGGTGATACCCAACTTGGAGGTACAGATATGGATAAAGTAATTGTAGACTTTTTAATAAATGAAATTAAAGTAAAGAACAAAATAGATATAACAAAAGATATTCAAGCAGTACAAAGATTAAAAGAAGCTTCGGAAAAAGCTAAAATTGAATTATCAACAACTTTAACAACTGAAATAAATCTTCCCTTTTTATCTAAAGATTTATCAAACAATCCATTTAATTTTACTTATACATTGACAAGAGCAAAGCTTGAGAGTTTAGTATTACCTATAATAGAAAAAACAACACACCCAGTAACACAAGCACTCAAGGATGCAAAACTCGAAGCAACAGATCTTGACAAAATTATATTGGTTGGTGGACCAACGAGAATGCCCATTGTACAAAGATATGTTGAACAATTATTTGGCAAGAAAGTAGAAAGGGGCGTTGACCCAATGGAATGTGTTGCACTTGGCGCCGCAATACAAGGGGGCGTACTTACTGGTGAAGTTAAGGATATATTGTTGCTTGATGTTACTCCATTATCACTTGGTATTGAAACATTAGGTGGTGTTACAACAAAATTAATAGATAGAAACACAACAATACCTATTAAAAAGTCAGAAGTATTTACAACTGCAGCAGATTTTCAAACTGATGTTGAAATACATGTTGTTCAAGGAGAACGTGCAATGGCTAAAGATAATGTTGATTTAGGAAGATTTACTCTTAAAGGAATACCTCCAGCAAGAAGGGGAGTACCACAAATTGAAGTAATGTTTGATATTGACTCAAATGGTATACTCCATGTTACAGCAAAAGACAAAGCAACGAATAAAGCACAAGGTATGGATATTATAGCACCACACAAAATGAATAAAGAAAAAATTGAAGAAAAAATTAATGAGTCTAAAGAATATGAAGAGCAGGATAAAATTTTAAGAGAACAAGTAGAATTAAAAAATACTGCAGAATCAATTATATATACAACAGACAAAACACTTGAAGATTATAAAGATAAAATACCAAAAGAAGTTGCTGATAAAATAAATATCGCAAAAAGTGAATTACAAGAAGCTCTTAATAGTGAAGATTATAATAAAATAAAAGAGAAGATGGATGCATTAAAGAACGTGCTTGAAGATGTCGGTGCTAGCATGTATAAAGGAGGAAATGCCACAACAGGATCAGAAAATGCTACTGGAGAACCTGGACCAAATAATGGTAACAAAGGTAATACAACAGATACAGAATTTAAAGTTGAAAAATAAAGTCAATAAATATTAGGAATTTAGATGTCAGACAACGATTACTATAAAATATTAGGTATTAAAAAAGATGCCTCTATAGATGAAATTAAAAGAAAATATAGAGAATTAGCTCTTAAATATCATCCAGATAGAAATAAGGATAAAAATGCTGAAGAGAACTTCAAAAAAATAAATGAAGCTTATGCGGTACTCAGTGATCCAGAAAAGCGTAGGAATTATGATACATTTGGTCCAGAAGGATTTAATAAAAGATTTAGTGAAGAAGATATTTTTAGAGGGTTTGATATCAATGATATTCTTAAGGATTTTGGATTTAATTTTGAATCAGATTCAAATAATATTTTTGATATATTTGGATTTGGTCAGAATTTTGATAGAAATCAATCTAAAAATATTGATGTAGGCAATGATTTATTGACATCAGTCGATATAAGCTTAGATGAAGCGGCAAAAGGTGCGGAAAAAACAATTTTTATTAAACATGTTGTTAAATGTGAAAGGTGTAATGGTACTGGCGCAGAACCTAATTCAAAAATAATAACTTGTGATAAATGTGATGGTACTGGTCAAGTAAAATTAACAAGAAGAACACCTTTTGGAATTCTACAAACAATTTCAACGTGCCCTAAATGTAAAGGTACAGGGAAAACATTTGAAAAAGCCTGTAGAATATGCAATGGTGCTGGTAGAACACCTAAAAATGATAAACTGACAATTAAAATACCTATAGGTGTTGATAGTGGTTCAAGATTAAGATTAAAGGGTGTGGGTGATTATGGTAGAGATAAGATTGGAGATTTATATGTTGATATTAATGTACTAAAAGATAAAATATTCGAAAGAGAGGGTGATGATATTTATATAAATGTTCATATTCCGTTTTATACTGCTTTGCTTGGTGGAAATACAAATGTTGAAACTTTAAATGGTGATGAAATTATAACAGTAAAACCAGGAACTCAATCAGGAGATACTTTAGTATTAAAAGGCAAAGGAATACAGCACTTCAATAGCAATTATACAGGTAATGAAATAATAAAATTTATAGTTGATATACCAAAACATTTGACAAATGAGCAGAAAGCGCTTATTGAAAAATTTAAAGAATTAGATTCAGGAAAGAAAAAAGGAAGTATTTTTGGATTTGTATTATAATTATTTCACTTTTGCCAATACTACTTTTATATGTTGTTTTTAATTTATTATTTTAATCTTATTGAATCAAGATTCATTGGTGCTCTAGAATTTATATGGAATATATGATTTATAGATCTTGCTAAATTTTCACAGCTTTGTTCTTCTCCATGCATTGTAAATATATCTTTGGGTCTTGGCTTAAGATCTTGTATAAAATTTAACAACTGCTTTCTATCGCTATGACCAGAAAATCCTTCAACTGTTTTTATACCCATCTTAACCTTTAAAGACATAAGATGTCCATCATCATCTGATAAAGCAACTTCACTTAATCCATTCTGTAATCTTCTGCCTAAAGAATTAGAACTATTATAACCTACAAATATTAATGTATTTTTTTCATCTTCTGATAAGTTCTTAAAATAATCCACACTTGCACCTCCATTCATCATTCCACCACTCGCGAGTATTACTGCAGGCCCTTTTTCATATATTTGTTCACGCTCTCCTTTTACAACTTCAAAAATCTCACTTTCAAATGGCGACCTATTACTCAAAATCCTATTTGTTATATTTTCTTTTAGATATTCAGGATAAGCGGTATGAATTGCACTTGCTTCAAGTATCATACCATCAAGATATATGGGTGCATCTAGTTTATTAATGTCATTTCCAAAGAAACTCTCTAATACAAACATTATTTCTTGACTTCTCCCAACAGCAAATAATGGTATAAGTACTTTACCATTATTTTTTATAGTATTTCTTATTGTATTAATAAGCTCAGTTTCAGCATCATGTCTATTTGGTGTATTACTATTAGAAGCACCATAAGTGCTTTCTATAAATAATGTATCTATTCTTGGATATTTTGTTACTGTAGGATCAAAAAGTCTTGTAAATCCATATTTCATGTCTCCAGTATGTACTAAATTATACATACCCTCCCCTATATGTAAGTGTATTGTTGCACTTCCTAATATATGGCCTGCATTATGATAAGTTAACTTTATTTCATTTGTTATATTAGTAACTTCATTATATTCTCTTGTTATAGTATGCATCAACATTTTTCTTACATCCTTTTCATCATATAATAAAGTCCCACCATTTTTTTGTACTAATTTTATATAATCATTAAGTAGCAATGCTGCTAAATCCTTGGTTGGTGGGGTACAATATACAGGACCCTCATAACCATACTTAAATAAATAAGGAGTAAATCCAATATGATCCATATGTGCGTGTGTCAATACTACTGCATCAATATCATTTATTGATATATTAGCGCTATCAAGATATGGAAATGCTCTGTTTTCATTTGAATTTGAATTTGCATCAATACCTTTTACTGAAGGTTCTGGACTTAATCCACAATCAATAATAATTTTTGAATGTGGTGTTTCTAATAATAAACTGCTCCTTCCTACTTCTTGAAATCCACCAAGTGCTGTTGCTTTTAACCATTCGCTTTTTGTTATGACTTTATTTATACTTTTTCCTACACCAAGTAAAAATTTCTTTCTAAAATTACTCTCAGTGAAATACATTTGACGCAAACTTGGTATTACATTACTTGCAATAGTTGGTGTTCTAAGTACTTTTGGCAACCAACTTGTTTGTAGTATTATTGCTTTTAAAGTGTTCCCTTCTTTACCTATAACTAATCCAGGTTTCATTGCATCTATATATACTTCACTAAATTCTGGTATAAATCGTATATTACTTATCCCAGCATCAGCAGGAATGAGCTTCTCAATAATTTCACGCGCTTTTTCAGGATCCAATAAAGAATTAGGATCGCTTCTTATAATAATCTTTTTCTTTATGGTAGTAGCAATATTTCGTATTAAATAATCATTTTCATATACATCTTTGACATTTTTAATATACATTACTATATCTGGTCCTTCAAACTCTAATTTAACAACTTCTACATTTGAAGGTAACATTGATATTATTTTCTTAAAAAATTCTTCTTGATATTGTTTGTCTGTTTCTTTTTTGTCTTCTGCCAAGAAATCACGTTTGTATTAATTAGTTTTATGAATCTGCAATGTGATATTATTCATTATTATATTTCTAAAATTTTATAAAATATTATAATAATTATTTCATATTCTCAAATGTTATAAATTATAAATAAAAATTGTAAAATAAAATAATAAATAAAAAATAATAGAATATTTTATAGTTCTGCTTTGTTAGTTTAAGTTAATAATTATATTATTACTTTATGCTCAATAGTTTTTCTATATCTTTTCCTGTATATTCAATATAACCTGATTTTGTTATTGTAGCAACAATCATTCCATCTCCAGTAGCCGAATCTCTTTTCATTGCGATTAAAAGTGCTTTGACAGCAAGTTTTACCGCTTCTTTTGTTGTAATATTTTTTTCATAATGATCTTCTAAATAACCTAATGCCAGTGATTCACCACTACCAATAGAAGCAAATTTTGATTCTTGTGTATATCCACCTACAGGATCCATTGAAAATAGTTGGCTTTCGGAACCATCAATACCACCTATTAGCAAGCCAACAAAAAATGGATACATCCTATTTTCTTGAAGAAGTGTTGCTAACATTGAGGTTGCTGATTTTGGCGATAATGGTTTACTTTCATTCATTTTATAAATTTCATTTTGTGCTTTAAGTATGCGGATTAGCTCTTGCGCATCACCCAATCCACCCGCTATGGTCATAACTAAGTTGCTATCAATCTTCCAGACCTTTCTTGTTTCTGAGCTCGCTATAAATGTGCCCTCAGTTGCTCTTTTGTCAGCAGCCATAACCACACCATCTAAACATACAATTCCTATTGTTGTTGTACCTTTTAACAATTTTTCATAATCTTCTTTGTTATAGTGCATATATTTCACCTAAAATAAAAGTAATAAAAGCAGAAAAATAAAAATAAGATATTTTATTTTCAATACATATTTATATAAAGCTTTTGTAAATTTTGATTTGCTATAATATGTGATATTTTTCCTTTTTAATCAATTATTTTGTTTTTATTATTGAATTACAATAGGTTTATTAATATCTACAAGTTCCCCATATGCGAATGTCCTGTATACTTTAGTTATTTTTACCTTATACATATTTCCTATTCTTGTTTTGGCATCTTTTATAAAGATGATAAAGTTTCCCACCTTGCCTATCCCCTCATCTCTAACGCCTTTTGCATCTATTCTTATTTCGTAAGTCGCCCCGATTTCTACAAAATTTGGTTCCATTATACCACCCAATTAATATTTAATTGATATTTAATTTAATAAATTAAAATATAATTATAAAAATAAAATAAAAAAATATAAAATTAATTAATTTTTTAAAAATTTATAAAATTTTTTACAATATTTATTTTAAGAATATATTTAAAAACCTGCTTATGTTTTCTAATTAAGTTAGATATTTAACGAAGAGCAACATCAAAATAATTAAATTTTATTGATAAGATAAAAGAATGTTAAATTTTTAAGTCATAAATTAATTGTTTGTATCGATACAACAAATTTTTTACAACACTTAATTAATATTTCATTACTATGAAGCTCACTAAATCATATAGAATTATAATTTATCAATCTATATCTTTATATTAATGTGTTTTGTTTTTTTGTACAAAATATTTTGGAGAAATAATAAAATAAAGAATAAATAAAAATATTATTGTTGATATAAGCATTATAATAAATGTTACATTTTTGTTTTTGTTAAGGTTCTGCTGTTGCTCAATTGCGATGCTTCTTGCATTGTTTAATAATATTAATGCATTAGATAAATTTTTTACGGATTCATTATCTGCTTCATTTATAAAATTATAAGCTTTTGTCAGATTTGGATAAAATATGATATATGAACTACTATTTACTTTATTTATTAAATTTATAATATTATTTCTTTCATTTAAAAATAGAATATTTGAAGATATAGTAGTCGAGTTAATAATATTTGATGTATTATTATTTTGTTGAATTGATTGATTAATAGTATATATACTTGAAGAATTTGAAAAACTTAATAAATATATAAAAGTAAATATAAAAATAAAAATTAACAAGTTGGAATTCTTTGCCTTATAATAAAAATTCATAACTACACTCAGAGGTTTACATCAATATTCAAGCGATCCTTAAGCTCTCTATATCTATTCCTAATTGTTACTTCTGTAACACCCGCTACATCTGCAACTTCTTTCTGTGTTCTGCGCTCACCAGTAAGCGCACTGGCGATATAAACTGCTGCAGCACTGACTCCTGTTGGGCTTCTTCCAGATACTAAGCCTTTCTTCATTGCATCCTTTAATATAACATAAGATTTTTCTTGTGCTTCACCGCTTAGTTTTAGTGCATTTATATATCTTGGTACATAACTTTGCGGATCCGTAAGTGGAATCTTTAGATTTAACTCATGACTTATTACTCTATAAGCCCTGCCTATTTCCTTCTTTGGCATGCCAGATATATTGGCAATTTCGTCAAGAGTTCTTGGAGTTCCTGCTTCTCTGCATGCTGCATAAATGACAGCTTGAACGACTGTTTCGATAGGTCTTCCTCTTATAAGATTGCTCTGCACGCACTTTCTATACAACAAAGCAGCACTTTCTCTTATATTTTCAGGTAATCCAAGATAACTTGCAACTCTATTAAGTTCAGGAAGTGCTATAAGATAATTTCTTTCACTTGAACTTGCTATACTAGCTCTTTTATGCCATTTCCTCATTCTATATAATTGAGCCTGTCTTTTTGAAGGAATTTTTACACCTCTTATATCTTTATTATATAAATCTATCTCTGTAACCAATCCTTTGTTTGATTTTGTGTACTTCATAGGAGCTCCAGTTCTTGATTTCGCATTTCTTTGTTCTGTATCAAATGCTCTCCATTCTGGGCCTGTGTCTGCCATATTCTCTTCTATTATAAGGCCACAAGAATTGCAAATAAGCTCACCTCTTTCATTATCTCGTATTATATTTGTACTACCACAACTTGGACATATCTTCAATTTTTCTGATGTTTTTTCTTCATAATGTGGTTGATAAGATGATTGTACTTGGTTATGATCACTACTAGTATGATGTATATTATTTGTGTTGACAATTTCAACATTTATTTTTTTGTTTGGAGTTAGAATAATTTTTTTTATAATCTTCTTTTCTTCTACCTCTACACCTTTCTTTTTCTTATTTATTGCTTTTTTTGCTTTACTTTTTGCTATTGATTTATTTCGAATACTCATAACATCACTTTATATTTTTATTTTGAACAAACATTAAATCAGATAAAATTATACAAAAATTTATAAACCTTTCTAAAAATAGTTAATATTATACTAAATAATAAGATATTTAAATCTTTCGGTTAATTTGATTTTGTTGATTTAATCTAACTTTATCAACATTTGTTAATACTTTATAAACAAAATTCAGACTTTTTCAACAAAGTTGATCAATTTGGCCTTGCTACTAAGGTATATTTCTTAAATCACAAAATACAAATGCCGCAAGCAGGATTTGAACCTGCGACCTTCCGGTTTCTAATAAGCTTCAGCTTATAATTAACTTCAGCCGGACGCTCTCCCACTGAGCTATTGCGGCACATTTCATTTTAAAATGTAATTATTAATAACAATAATTATTAAAATGTTAATGTTAGTAGTTAATTTGTATTTTTATATATTTCTCTTTATCTTTGGCCTTATATTTATACATTTAATAATATTATAAAATAGTATCATCAAATATTTTATATACTATAAATATAAATTATTATTACAAACATAACTTATAAAGATTATTTAATTGAAATATAATTAATATTTTCAATTTATTTGGCATTAATTACAAATTTATAATTATAAATTACAAGAATCTGGGATAAAAGTGGAAAACATTGATGATATTAATAATGCTACTATATTTAATGTTGATTTAATAAATTATGAATATTTGTTACGTTCATTAGGTGACTTCATAAGGCTTATTAATATTTCTAAAATTGAATCAAGGGAGTATCAAATAAATATAATAAAAAGCATTATAAATGGTAAAAATACGCTTGTTATATTACCTACAGGACTTGGTAAGACATTGATTGCGGTATTTGTGATAGCAAATTCTTTATATCAAGGAAAAAAAGCACTAATGTTAGCTCCAACTAAACCTCTTAGTGAACAGCACCAAAAAACCATTCAAAATCTATTAATGATAGAAAAAGAAAAGGTATTGCTCCTTACTGGTATGTTGAGTTCAACAAAGCGAGGATTAATGGAAAAAGAAGCAAAGGTTATAACTGCAACTCCACAAACAATTGCAAATGATTTAAAAAAGGGAAAGTTAAATATTGATGAAATTGGCGTTGTTATATTTGATGAATGCCATAAGGCAGTTGGAAAATATGCTTATACTTATATAGCAAACGAATGTAAAGAACATGGCATTCAAGTAATTGGGCTTACTGCTTCTCCAGGAAGTAAAGAAGAGAAGATAAATGAATTAATAAGTATCTTAAATATACAAAATATAGAAATAAGGACAATGAGTAATTCTGATGTTGAAAAATATGTAATGAAAAAAAATATTACAAATGTTTATATTGAAAAAACAAAGGAAATAAATGAAATTTTATCTTTGCTTAAACCTTCAATTGATATGCACCTCGAGATTCTTTATAAATTAGGTTTGAGTCAATACAAGTATTTTGAAAAAATGCCAAAAGGAAGACTCCTTGAAATGGGCAATGAAATAAAAAAACTTCATGCAAAGAATTATCGATTTATGGCGTTCTTTAATTATATTTATGTATTGGATTTGGTGCACGCTTATGATCTTATATCAACTGAAGGATTTTATCCTTTCTTAAATTATATAGATAGTCTCAAATCTCGTGAAAAAAAAAGCAGAGTCATAAATAATATACTATCAAATAAGAATGTTATATTTGCTGAGTCAATAGCAAAAAATATTTTAGAGAAAGGTTTAGAACACCCAAAAATGTTTAAAGTAGTAGAACTTTTAAATGGAGTATATAAAGGTAAAAAAACAATTATTTTTGCACAATATCGTTCAACAATACAAAAAATTGTCGAATTGTTAACTAAAAATAATATAAAAGCAAAAGGTTTTGTTGGTAAAAAAGAGGGCGTTACAAACATTCAACAACAAGAAATAATTAAAAATTTTAGAAATAATATATTTGATGTTCTTGTTGCAACTTCTATTGGCGAAGAAGGGCTTGATATACCAAGCGTTGATGTTGTAATATTTTATGAGCCTATTCCAAGTGAAATTAGAAATATTCAAAGAAAGGGCAGAACCGGAAGAATAAGATTTGGAGAAGTTATTATATTAATTACAAAAAATACAAAAGATGAAATATATAGTATGATTGCAAGAATAAGGGAAAAGCGAATGCAAGAACTGGTATCTAAAATACAACAGAAATTAAATTCTGAAACCTATTATAACAATGGTGTTCAAAGAAAACTTTGAAATAATTATAAAATAATACTAAACTAAATAACGAGAAATCACATGCTTTAACAGTAAAATAATTTCACTAAAAATCAACTAATTATATAAAAATTATATATAATATATATTAATATAATTATGTTATAAATAAATAATTTAATAATTTTAGATTTTAAAATTATAACATTACATTTATAAATAATTTAAAATGAAATTTAAAAAAAGTGTGATTATTTGAAAAAATATTCAAAAGGTGCCAGAGCAGAACGAGAACTTTTAAATTATCTTGCAAGTATTGGCTATTCAGTTATGAGAAGTGCGGGAAGTGGTGTTAATTCAATAAGCCCAGATATTATAGCAATAAAAAAAGGATATGGTATGTTTTTTGAGTCAAAAGCATGGGATAGTACAAGTATAGCAATAGATCACAAAAAATTTAATACATTAAAATATTGGAGTGAAAATACGAAAATGGATGCATTTATGGCATGGCGAATGAATGGTAAGGGTTGGTTTTTTATAAAGTTAGATGAAATGACTAAAACAGAAAAAAATTATACGATTACAAAGAAAAATGCCTTAAAAATAGATAGAAGATTGGAACACATAATAATTCCATAATATAAATTAAAAGAAAACTTTAAATATCCACATTATTTATATTAAAATAATAATTATTAAAAAGGTGTATTGTATGGAAAAAATAGATAAAGAAAAGCAAATTATTGTAGTGGATCCATCAAAATTCTATGAAAGGCGTTTAAAATATGAAGAAAAACATAGCATGTGGGAAGGATTTAAAGCAGTTTATTGGAGTATATATATACTTTCTTTGGGATTATATTTATTATATCCATATCCAAATAGTACAGTAAATGATACATCATTCTTTGGAATGGCGTTAGTATTATTTGCATTCTTTTATATAATATTTGGATTAACAAAAATGCTACATTTAAAATTAATGAAAAGAGTGGCTTAAAATACTGCAATATTTTTATTTTTTATTTTTTATTTAAGCAATGTTATTTTTATTATTTTGATGACTTTATAGAGAATTAATGTTGTAATATACTTTTAAATAGATTTCTATAATAAATATACTATTTACTTATTAATTAATGTTTAATTATAAAGATAAAAAGAATAAATTAAGATTGATTTAAATGGATTTTAATAAATATAATATTTATAAGTCTAAATATTACAAATTGTTTCCAATACTACCCATATTACTGCTGATTATAGGATTGTATTTTATACTTGTTCCACATATACCTCTTGATTCTTCATTACGAGGTGGCATTGATTTACAACTTCAAACAAATTCTATAGTTAATATTCAAACACTTACATATGCAATAAATGCTAAAATTCCAAATGCTGAAGCAAGTGTATCAACTGCATCGGGAGGTGTAGACATAACAATTGCAACAAATAGCAGCCTTACAAGTGCACAGGATAAGCTTGTTACCCTTTATGATTATTATAGTAATTATACCAAAGAAAGCACAGAAATAGCACTTTATCAAAATGAATTATCCAAACAAACAAATGCAAGTATTACGAGTGCACTTAACGCTGCAGAAGCAAATCAAACAAAAACAAATCAAGCAATGCATTCAGAAGCATCGTCTATTTTATTAACACTTAGCCCCCTTCTCAATAAAGATAATTATCAAATAACAAATTCAACTATGCCATTTCAAATTATAAATATAACACGTAGTGCTTACCTTACTGCTTCAAATAATTATGAAAATCAAACAGTTTCTATACTTAGATCAATAATACCTTTTTCATCATATACTTATCAAGAAACAACATCAACACTTGGAGCTTATTTTTTACAGCAGATTGAATATATAATAATTATATCATTTATTATAGTTGCAATTGCGGCATTTGTCATATTTAAATCACCAATCCCTTCAATATCTGTAGTTTTTGGCGCTATTAATGATTTAATTGTTGCACTTGCAGGAATGGCAATATTTGGTATACCTTTAGGTGTTGCTTCAATAGGCGGTCTATTAATGCTTATAGGATATTCGATGGATACTGATGTACTTGCAGCAATAAGAATTTTAAAACATACAGAAGGAACACCAGAAGACAGGGCATTTTCAACATTAAAAACAGGACTTACAATGACTTTTGCGGCAATAATAACATTTTCAATATTGCTTATTACTGCGTATCTAAATTTTATACCAACATATTTTGAAATAGCAAGTGTTGTTATGTTTGGATTATTAGGTGACATCATAACGACATGGTTTGGTGATACTGTATTAGTTTTATGGTATAAAGAAAAAAAAGATGCAAAGTATAGATAAATGAAATATTTAAATGATTAACAACAAATATAATCTTAAAAATGATTTAGATGTTTAATAAAAATTCATATCTTAAAGACAAAAGAATATTAACCCTTATAATAATAGCGGTAGCCTTCTTATTACTTGATTTTATTTATGGAATTCATTTAGGAATAGAATTTATTGGAGGAACCCAAATTCCTGTTATGCTAGAACATAGTGTTAATATAACAACCATGACACAACTTATCACATCTCTCAATCAAAGATTGTCTACTTTTGGTTTACAACAAGTTACAATTGAAGGAATCGGAAATTCAGAAGTGTATGTTGTAATACCAAAAGCATCGCCGAGTGAAATAAATTTAACAACAAGTATAATAAATAGTCAAGGAAGGTTTGATGGTATAGTTAATGGTCATGAAGCTATTAATGGTAGTGACATATTGAGTGGAAGTATCGGTGCATTGCAGCCTCAAGTTATCAATAATAGTGTCATATGGCAAGTTGATTTCTTTATTACAAATAGTGCAGAAAAACCTTTTGCACATGCTGTATTTGGTCAGGGAAATAAACCAATTTATATGTTTTTAGATAGGCCTACATCTGCAATTGTTTTAATAAATAGTTCATTGTTGAATAATGGAAGTAGTGTTTTGATAAATTCAGCATCAAAACTTAAAGCGATGCAGAGTGCTCTTGAATATAAAAATAATACAATACCTGTTATTGCTACTTCAAATAGTCAATCAAGCATAAAGGCTGCAGAAACATTTTTCTTAAATAACAAAGGCAAATATAAAAAAGTTATTATGAGCTATAATTTGAATTCAAGTCTTATTTCTTATATTAAATCATTGAATTATAGTATAATTTTTGAAAATAATGCAAATATGACACCAACATTTATATCAAGCGGTATAAATTCAACAATTGTAGATTCATGGTCTGCTGTTGGATTAATTTCTTCACCAATTTTATCACCATCCCTTGCAAATGGTAATGTTAGTAATAGCTTCCAAATTAGCGGTGCTGCTCCTCTTAATATAACGTCAATACAAGCAAAAATAAATTATGCACAAAATGAAAGCAAAAAAATTGTCAGTGTTCTAAGTGGAGGTGCATTACCTGTTGCTGTAATAACTGAATCACCAACGATAATGCCACCAACATTAGGTTCTCGCTTTTTATTTATAAGCGCAATAGCAGGAATTATTGCAATTATATTTGTATCTATTTTTATGGTCTTAAGATACAAAAAAATATTTTTAGTGGCGCCTATTTTACTTACAACAATTATGGAAGTATTTATTATTGTTTCAGTAATAGGTTTGGTTGGGACGATTGATCTTGCAGCTGTTGCGGGTATAATAGCTGTTGTAGGAACTGGTGTTGATGCGCAAATAATTATAACAGATGAAATCTTAAATAGAGGGCATGAATTGACAACTAAAACCATATTAAACAATGCATTTTATATTGTTTGGATTGATGCAGGTTTATTAGTAATGGCAATGTTACCATTGTTCTTTTCAACATCTCTAGTCAGCGTTATAGGTTTTTCTGAATCAACAATATTTGGTGCATTGTTAAGTATATTTATAACAAGACCAGCCTATGGTGCTATTGTAAGTAAACATTATTTAAAAATTACATCACCAACAAAATAATTTATATAATTTTGTAATCTTTATTACATATTTTTATTATTCGTAGGGCAAGAATACCACGACTTTTAAGTCGTGGATGAATTGTACATCACAAGTAAATAAAAAGTTTGCAACGTAATCATAATAGATACTACGGGCTTTAGCCCGTAGAGGAAGTCATTTTATTAAAATTTTAAGCAATCAATGTTATTAATAATTATATCAAAAAATTGAGTTAAACAGGCAAATCTATAAATATGTGATTATTTCCTATCTTATTACTTCTTGTATGTTTATAATACTACTAATATATTTATTTTATTTATTTTGTTATTAATTATATATACTTTTTAATATTATAAATATTTTGAGGATTGATTATATGATTAAATACTGCCCATTATGTAATGCTTCAAGTGATAAAATACACTTCATTGGAGAGTTCTGCGAAAACTGCTTAATTAAAGATATTAAAAAAATAATTAAGAAGGAAGTTAAAATAGAATTTTGTAATCGATGTAATAGACTTAAAGTCAATGGTGAATATATAGAAAATACAAAAAGTAATTTAAATGCAGCGATGTTTAGTGCGTTAGATATTAAAAGATGTAAAAGTGTTAAAATAAATTCAATAGACGAAAAATTTGCAAATATAAATATAACATACTTAATTGATGATGAATATGTTAAATTTGATGACATAATAAGATATAAAATGATTCATCAAATATGTCAGGAATGCTATAGAAAAAGTTCTGGTTATTATGAAGCCATTGTGCAATTACGAGGAAATAAGCAGCATATCGATACAATCGTAAATAAAATTCAGAAGTTTGTTGAAAGTAGAGGTGCTTTTATTTCAAAAATAGAAACACTTGATAATGGGGGGCTTGATTTATATTTAAGTGACAAATCAATGATGAAAACATTCTTTTTAATATATAAATTGAATCCAAAAAAATCATACACTCTTTATAGTATAAAAAATGGTAAAAAAGTTTTTAGAAATACTTACTTTTTGAAGTTTGAAGATCCACAATAGCTTAATGTCATCTAAATATAAAATAGGTGATATCAAAAAATAAATTATGTTAGTTTTATATAAACACATGGTAAATTTGAATTTGTTGGACATGAATTTTGTGCACTAACATTAACTAAATAAACTCCTTCTGAAGTAATTCCTAATAATGAGCCACTTACATTTATTGGAGTATAAGCATTTACATAACTTGGGCCCGCATTTGTGTTAATAACAAAGGTTATTAAATGACCTATAGTACCTGTTGGGGTTCCTATAAAAGTATTCTTTATATTTTGAGGTATTTGAATTAATACAAGTTGTTTTGCTGGATATCCTTGCAAACCAACAGATGTTGCAACACTAGCTAGTTTTTCTGCCGCTGCATCAGCTTCAGATGATGATAATGCAGATGCAGAATTTGAAACCTGTACAAAAGCAATTGTTATGATTGGTAAAAGAATTATTAATGCAAATGTTAATGTTATCAAAAGTTCCAGGCTTGATTGAGCTTTTGTTATTGATTTTTTGATTTTCATATTATATCTCCTCATGTTGATTCGATAATGCTCTAAATTGTTTTTTGGAGAAATCCCTTTTCTTAATTATCTCTTTCCAAAGGGTTTTCAATAGTTCATCAAATGTTCTTTCAAATAAATAACCACTAGTATTCATTGTTATAATACCATGTTTTTTTAACCCTAATCTTACATATATTTCATAAGATTTTGTTTTAATTTTCTTTAAATGTATACTTATAAATTCTACAGTTTCATCATTTAATTTTTCAATTTTATTAATAAAATTGTTTAATTCTTCTCTTATTTCATCTTCGTATTGGTATGTTTCTTCATCAAGACCAATTATAAATATTTTATTTCTAAATACTGTGTTTTTTGATAGCATGCTAATTATTACATCAAGCTCTGTTAACACACCAACTTGCCTATTTTTATCCATTACAAGTAATGAAGAAATGTTATTTTCTACTAATGCTCTCACTGCCTCATCTAAGTTAGCATTTATATTTATAGTTCTTGGATTATTCTCAATAAAATCAGTAATCCTAAAATTTGACAAATTAAAAACACGTGTTTTAAATTCAGGTAATCTTTCTTCTGGTTTAAGAAAATTTTTTGTTAAATCATAACTTGTTAAAATACCTTCTATATTTTCATGTTCATTTACAACTACTAATCTATTTATTTTTTTCTCCCGCATTAATTTAATTGCTTGTAGTACATTCGAGTTTTTATTGATTGTGATGGCTGGAGAAGTCATTGCATTTTCAACTTTTAAACCACTAAACTTGTTTAATGAGAGCAATATCTTAAGCATTGTGCTTCTTTTTAATATACCTTTAATTTTACCATTTTTTACATAAGGTAATGCTTTTATTCTAGCTTTATAAAAATAATATACAGAATCATCAATTGTTGTAGCATCTGTTATTTTTGGTGCTCTTATAATTAGTTTTTCTAATGATTCTTTTTTGTCAATTTTAAAACTATTTTGTATATATTTATATAATGTTCTTGAATCTACTACTCCAATATATTTATTGTCCCTTTTTACAATTATTGCATCATATTTTTCTATTGCCGGAAGTGCTTTTGTTATCTGTGTTTTAATATCATAAAATTCTGTTTTAGATATTAATTCTTCAGATACAGTATATTTGTTCTCATTTGAATTTATCATATCTACACCATTAATATTTTTATTTTGCTTATCATATTATACATGATACCTTTATAAAATTATTGTTATTTATTCTGAATATAATGAATTAATCTATTTTTACAAACGGTACTTCTGCTTTGCTTATCAATTTGAAATATCTCACTACAGGGTTAAAATTATATAAAAGATTTAAAATATAAATTATTTCACATCAAAAAAGTTAATAGAAAAATATTTATATGCGTTGGTTCATAAAAGTTTAATAAATATTTGGTGGTAAAATGAAAATATCCGAATATGAAATAAGTCCAAAAGTTCCAAAGAAACCAGAGGCAGAAGAAGAAGATGAAGATGAAGATGATGACTTCGATGATGATGACTTCGATGATGAAGGAAGTGATGATACAGAGTAAATTCAAAATTAATAGTGCTCTGTAAGCAAATTTGCTGAAAATACTCATCAATATTTTATTTTTATTTTGTTTTTTATTTATTGAAAAATTCTATAATTTATTAATTTATCTTAATTTATTATCCTATATTATTACTTTAAAAAAACAAATATTAAAATAAGTTATTTTAAATTTTAATAATTATAAATAATTATAAATAATTATATATAAATTTAATTGATAAATTAGCTTTGCTGAAAAAAGTTAAATTTTATTAATAAAGTAAAATTAAATCAACAAAGCACGGTAAACTAATATATTTTTATAATAGTTTATTGTATTTTATACTAATTAAAATTATGAAAGTGATAATTATGACAGATGGGATAGAATTAACCGTTTCGGGTGCATTAGTTACTGATGATGCAAGAAGTATTGCAAGAATAGATTCAAAAGCAAGGAAATTGCTTGGTGCTACCTCTGGCGATATTGTTGAAATAAAAGGAAAAAAGAGATCAACAGCAGCAATAGTGTGGCAAGCGCATCAGCCAGATGAAGGTTTGGATTTTATTAGAATAGATGGATTTATAAGAAAAAATCTTGGAGTTGGAATAGGAGATAAAGTTTTTGTAAGAAAAGTACAAGCGTTAGAAGCGGAAAGAGTAATTCTTGCACCACCTCTTGATCAAAAAACACCTATTTCACCAGATTTTGCTGAATATGCAAAAAGTAAATTAGAAGATAAACCTTTAATGAAAGGTGACATTGTTCCAATTGCTATGTTTGGATATGTATTTACATTTATTGTTACACAAGTTACACCTCATGGTGTTGTAAAAGTAACTAGATCAACAGAAATAATTGTAAAAAATGAACCTGTTTCAGAATCAATGATTCAAATAGGGGATGTACATTATGAAGATATTGGTGGATTAAAAGGTGAAATGCAAAAAATAAGAGAAATGGTAGAATTACCTATTAGGCATCCAGAATTATTTGAAAGATTAGGTATAGAGCCACCAAGAGGGGTGCTTCTTTATGGTGCTCCAGGAACAGGAAAAACACTCTTGGCAAAAGCAGTTGCAAATGAAAGTGATGCACATTTCATAAATATATCTGGTCCTGAGTTAGTCAGTAAATTTGTAGGTGAAAGTGAAGAAAAATTAAGAGAAATATTTAATGAAGCAAAATCAAAAGCTCCAACAATAATATTTATGGATGAAATTGATGCTATTGCTCCAAAACGTGAAGAATCTACCAATGAAGTTGAAAGGCGAATGGTGTCACAATTGCTTACGCTGATGGATGGTATAGGTTCGAGAGGTCAAGTAATAGTGATAGGTGCTACAAACAGACCAAATGCAATTGATCCTGCATTAAGAAGGCCCGGAAGGTTTGATAGAGAAATAGAGATAGGTGTGCCTGATAGAGATGCAAGAAAAGAAATACTTCAAATACATGTAAGAAGCATGCCTCTTGCTGAAGATGTTAATTTAGATGAAATTGCGAATCTCACACATGGATATACTGGTGCAGATTTAGCTGCTCTTGTTAGAGAAGCCGCAATTGCAGAATTAAGAAAGATTATACCAAAAATAGATCTTGATAAAAAGATACCTAATGAAGTTTTGATGAGTCTTAATGTTACAAAAAATGATTTTATGAATGCGTTAGGAAGTATACAGCCAAGCGCATTGAGAGAAGTTTTTGTTGAGAGACCTAATGTTCATTGGACAGATATTGGTGGGCTTGAGGATGTTAAATTTGAATTGAAAGAAGCTTGTGAGTTGCCAATTAAAAATCCCGAGGCATTTAAAAATATGGGTATAAGACCTGTAAAAGGAATATTATTAGTGGGTGCTCCAGGAACAGGAAAAACACTCTTGGCAAAAGCAGTTGCAACTGAACGTGAATCAAATATGATATCAATAAAAGGTCCAGAAGTTTTAAGCAAATATGTTGGAGAGAGTGAAAAAGCAGTAAGAGAAATATTCAGAAAAGCCAGGCTTTCTGCACCGTGTATTATTTTTATAGATGAAATAGATGCAATTACTGGAATTAGGGGTGAAGGTGATGATTCAATGGTTACTGAACGAGTTGTTGATACACTGCTTACCGAGCTTGATGGTTTACAGGATATGAAAAATGTTATAGTATTAGCAGCAACAAACAGGCCAGATATGATTGATCCTGCTTTATTAAGGCCAAGCAGAATTGATAAAATTATAGAAATACCACTTCCAGATGAAGAGACAAGGTATGCAATCTTCAAGGTTCACACAAAGAATATGCCGCTCGACAAAGGTGTAGATCTAAAAGAACTCGCAAAGTCTACAGAAAATTATACCGGAGCAGAAATTGAGAATATTGTAAGAGAAGCAGGTATGAATGCTATAAGAAACAAGAGAAATAAAGTAATTAAAGAAGACTTTGCTTTCGCACTTGTTGAAGTAAAGCCCGCAATACCTAAAGAACTTGCAGATCGTATCAAGAGATTTAAGGAAGAGCCAGAAACAATGTATAGATAAATCTTCTTTATTTTTAATTTTATTTTTTATAATAATTTATATACATCACATAATCAAAAGATATTTATAGGTAATTATAATTAAATTATAAATATATTATGAATATAAAATAAAGATATCTAATACATTGATTATTTAATTAATTTATAGTGGGTGCTTTTACATATTTTATTAACGTTTAATATTTATTAGGTGATTTTTTGAAAATAGTTTGTTCAGATCCAAAAAGTGGCAAAACAATGCAGATAGAAATTAAAGAAGATATTGCATCCTACTTTATTAATAAAAAGATAGGTGATATTATAGAAGGATCAATTGTTGAATTACCAGGATATAAATTAAAGATAACTGGCGGCAGTGATAAAAGTGGATTTCCAATGAATAAAAGTATTAGTGGAACAGTAAAAACAAAAGTATTAAGAAAACAAAATAAAGGCAAAAATTCAATATATACAAGAAGGATAGAAAGAGGAAATATTGTTGCACCAGATACAGAGCAAATAAATGTAGTAATTACCGAATATGGCGATAAGCCTGTTGAATCAATTTTTCCACAAAAAGAAGCTGAAAAGAAAAGTGAAAATGAAAGAAAATAAAAAAATTAAAAATTACTAATTAAAAGTTTTATTTTATTATTAATTATATTAATATTGGTGTTAAGTTTGGATATTACAAAACAAAGTGTTTTAAATATAGGAACACTTGGTCATATAGACCACGGCAAAACCTCCTTAACCAAAGCTATAACTCAAGTATGGACGGATAAACATAGCGAAAGTATTAAAAGAAATATGACAATTAAACTTGGATATGCTGATGCTATAATAAGAAAATGTCCAAAATGTCATGCTCCTGAATCTTTCACAACAAAAGAGATTTGTGGTATATGTAATTCAATTGCAGAGCCATTAATGAGAATATCTTTGCTTGATGCACCAGGTCATGAAACGCTTATGGCTACTGCAATAGCAGGTGCAAATATAATTGATGGCATCTTATTTGTTATTGCAGCAAATGAACCTTGTCCAATGCAACAGACAAAAGAACATTTGATGATAATAAATATTTTAGGAATAAAAAATATAATTGTTGTACAAACAAAAATAGATATTGTAGGAAAAGAAAATGCATTAAAACATTACTATCAAATAAAAGAATTTTTAAAAGGTAGCATAATAGAAAATGCACCTATAATACCAGTAATGACAAATTATGGAATAAATATTAATGTAGTTCTTGAAGAAATTACAAAAATAAAAATTCCAGAAAGAGATACAACATCAGAACCATTAATGTATATTGTTAGATCTTTTGATGTTAATAAGCCAGGAATTGACGCATCTAAAATAATTGGTGGGGTAATAGGAGGTGCAATAATAAAAGGCAAATTTAAAGTTGGAGACATGATAGAAATAAGACCAGGTATAAAACCCATTTCAAAAGGCAGCAAAAAAGAGGTTTATGTTCCTACAATTACAAAAATTGTAGGATTAAGTAATGGAAATGAAAACCTTACTGAAGCTATACCTGGTGGTTTAATTGGAATATCAACAGAAATCGATCCTGCATTTACAAAGGCGGATACACTTGTTGGTAATGTTATAGGTCACGAAAATAAATTGCCAGCTGCAGTTAATTCATTAACATTTACTTATTATAGTTTGAAAAGAAAAGATATACCGGAGCAATTATTAAAAGAAAATGAACCAATTGTATTAGGTATAGGGACAGCTACTTCAATAGGTTTTATAAAAAAAATTAAAAAAGATACGCTAGAAGTTGAGTTAAAGCGGCCTGTTGTTGTAATAAATAAATCAAAAATAGCAGTTATGCAGAATATAGGGCAGAGATGGCGCTTAGTTGGATATGGTATAATATTATAAGTCTTGTTTTTGCTTTTCAACTTAAGATTTTTGATAGTTATTTTGATTATCAATCATGATTATTATTTACAATTTATTTATTGTTTTGCTTATTTTATCAAGTAGCTTTTGTTTGCCTTTTTTTGTTTTTATCGTTTTTAAGCTTTCTTTATCTAAATTAAATCCAGATGCATAGGGATGGCCGCCTCCGCCAAAATATGATGCCAATTTTGTCAAATCCACTTTGCATTTATCTTTTCTTCTTATGCTTACACTTCCACTTTTAATATTTACAAAAATAGCAATATCTGCATTTGTTTTTTCAAAGATTTTTTCACAAGCATTATTACTTTTAAGATTTTTACTAAAGCCCACATCTACTTTCAAAATTTTATGTATATTTTTAAGTTCAAATATATTTCCTTTGTTTAATAATAAGTTTATATATTTATTTTCTTCGCGCTTGTATTTTTCAAAAAATTTATTTATTTTTTTGTTATTATAATTATTAATTGAAATATATTTTATAACTGCTTTTAATTTTTTATTCTGTGTATTTGTATTTTTTGAATGACTGTTTATATAGTCAATTATTTTAGATAATTTTTCAATAATATATTCATCTTTAGTTCCTTTATAAAGATAAAAGTCTGATTTATGAGCAATATTTACAATCTCATTTGAAATAGTATCATCATTTCCAATATTCTTAATTATATATTCATTAACAAGATCTGCGCCACAAAATTTATTTTCTCCAACTACCGCCACATCTAAGATTTTTGCTATGTCATTAATATCTACTTTAAGTGGATGATGATCAAGTACAATTACTTTATTTCCTGCTTCTCTGAATTTTTTTAAGAAATCAACGAGATTAGATTTGTCTAAATTATTAATATCTGTAAATATTAAACAATTATTAGATCCTTTTATTTTTTTTAATTCATAAATTGATTTTTCAACATCCCTTTCAGAATAATTTCCAAAATAAATTTTATCAAGGCTTATTATATTAGAGTGTAATAATAATGCAGATGATGTTATACCATCAAGATCTGATTGATGAGTAAGATTATAAAAGTTATAATTATTAATAAAATTTTTTATTACAGTTTTAACAGTGTTTTCATTATCTGTGATTGCTCCATCAACGATATAAAATATTTTTTTATTATTTATTGGTTTATTTTTTTTGCTGCCTGCAATTTTATTTGTCATTTACATCGCTTAAGTTAATTTTATAAATAAAAAAATATTGATGTTGATTTTATAATTTATTAGATTATGGTGCTTTACGGTGTTATTCTTTTTCTATCTCTTGGAAACATTGCACACTCTCTAATATTATTCGCTTTTGTTATTTGCATTGTTAATCTTTCTAAACCAATACTCCAACCGGCATGTGGTGGTGCACCACATCTAAAAGCATCTATATAAAATTTAAAATTATCTGGGTTTAAGTTTTTATTTTTTAATGCATTTATTAACATGTCTGGAGAATGAATTCTTTGTGCACCACTACAAATTTCAAGTCCTTTATAAAGCAAATCAAATGAGTGTGTTAATTCAGGATTATCTTTATGTGGCATTGAATAAAAAGCTCTTAATGAAGTAGGAAAATCCTTAATCAATATTGCATCACCATACTTATTTCTAAGAGTTTTTTCATACTCCCTGGTTATATCTGTGCCATGATCTACATTATGACCAGCATTCTGCAATGTTTTTATGGCTTGAGCATAACTTATTATATTAATTTCAGGTATACTAAGTTGTACATCTAATATTTCAAGCTCTTTCTGATTGTTTTCTATAATTTTCTTTATTATTGTTCTTACGACTTTAATAAGAACCTCAACAACATCATCTGCATTCGCAAATGCCATTTCTATATCCATCTGTGTAGATTCAGATAAATGATATATAGTATTTGATTTTTCTGCTCTAAATACTGGAGTAATCATAAATACTTTATCAAATCCTCCAATAATTGCTAGTTGCTTATAGAGCTGTGGGGATTGGGCAAGATATGCTTTCTTTTCATAATATTTCATAGAAAAAAGTTCAGCACCACCCTCACTTGCCTCTGATATAATGGTTGGTGTTCTTATTTGTGTAAAATTTTCTTCATTTAAGGTGTGTGCAAATGTATTAAGAATAGTTGATTGTATTTTAAATATTGCTGCGGTTTTAATTCTCCTAATATCAATATATCTATAATTTAATCTAACATCCATATCTGCAGGAACTTTTCCAGTTATTTCAAATGGAATTTTAGTTGTTAAAGGATTTAAATTAGTTATCTCTAAAGGTATTATTTCACAACCTTGTTTTGCTTCTTTATTAGCTTTTACAATCCCATATACAACGATAACACTTTCTTTAGGCATTCTCATATCTTTTATCAAATCTGGACTTACTGTCCCTTTCTTTCCTATAATTTGTATTATGCCAGTATTATCTCTAATTAATAAAAAAGTAATATTTGCAGTTTCTCTTACTTCATGAACCCAACCTGCAATTTTTACCTTTGATCCTTCCATTGATGGTGTTATTTCATTTATATAATGATCTCTTATCATAATTACACCGATTGATTTATACATAGATATAACTACTTTTTATAAAGAACTTTTATATTAAATTTAAAAGGATAAGCTTAAATTGTTTTGTAAAAATCTTTAAATTATAAAAAATAAAAAAATAAAAAAAATGTCTTATTTACTTTGCAAGTACTATTTGTATAGCACTAACCTTTGACTTTGTACCATCTTCATTTGTTAATTCCTCAGAAGATGTTGTTATTCCCTTTAAATTGAGGTTTTGCATGAACCTGTTTGTTACAATTTCTTTTACATCTACTGCTTTTGAGATAGAATTACCTCTTGCTTTTATAACAACTTCTGATGCTCCACTGTTAAATTGCGTAACAACGGCCAACACATAGTTCATCGTAGGTTTTCTACCTATATATATTATATTTCCATCCTCACTTTTTTCGTTATTTTGTTGTGGTATTTCATTCATAGAAATCACTCTGATCGCTTTTACTTTGATTATGTTTATATGCAAATATATTTAAGCATTTACGTATGATTGTTTTTTTATTTTTAAATTATCATTTAAGTAATTTTTTAATATCTATATCATTAAACAGTTCATCAACTTCAAATTCTTTATCAAGTTCATTTATTTTATAGATTGGGTATACAGCAGCTATATCTCTTAATAAAATAATTTCATCATATATATTTACTTCTTTTGTATTTTTAATTTCTGCATTAATTGATTTGATTACTTTAATTATAAGATCTTTAACAAGTTGTTTTAATCTCTCCTCTTTAATTAATTTTTGAGTGATTATGTTCTCTGCATCTCTTTTATTATTTATCTCATATTCTAAGTGTCCTATAAATTTTTTAAAAGATTTCATATATTTAGGTGCAATAGGATAAAAAATTGTATAAAATACATTACCAAAAGGAATTACATAAGAATAATTTAAAATTATTTCTTTTGCCACAAGTCGCTCATTCCAATCATTAAGTTTTTTAAGATAATCAAAAATGTCATTAAGTTCCTTTGATGGTGCTTTTTTATATATATTATAATTTAAACCGCTTATCAAATTTTTTATTACGAGTGATCGTTTTTCTTCTATTTCAGCAATTGGAATGAATCTATGTTTTAATTTTAGATTGCCTAAAGAATTTTGAATCCAATAATCAGAAACAGACTTTATAGAATAAGTACCATAGTAAAAAAGATTCAATAAATGTACCATATGTTTTTTCTTAAATATGACCCCATTTGGCAATGTTATACTATCTGTTTTGATATTTCCTTTCTTTTTTCCATATTTAACAAAAGTTAAAATATATCGTATATTTTTTTTCTTTTTTAAATATTCTTTTACATATGGTTTTATCCATATTGGAAGGTTATATTTAGAAATAAATGAATCAATAAGTTTATCACTTAATATTGACATCGATGTGCACCAATTTTAATGAAACAAATGTTATATTAAGTATATATAATATGTAAAGTAAAGTTTCATATTATTATTTAATTAATGAATTATATTTCTCTCTAATTAAATTATTCTTTTGTGTATATAAATATATCATCGTATGGTCTTGATATCTGGCTTGTTCTAATACCATAAATTGCACTAATACCTATTTTGTGTGCAGCATCAACCAGTCTTTGTGTTATAATTCCATTAAATACAATAATTTTTGCATCTTTAATATCTGTTATTTTTGGTATTAATTCACTTATCGGTATTTCAGTTATAAAATGACCAGCTGAATTATATATTCGACCACGTAAAGTATTATGTAGTTCATTTAATGCATTTATAAATGGTGCTTTATCCAATTTAAGTATATTACTTTCACTAGTTACTGCTTGTACTTCTTGTATTATTGAAGGTATATTATCAATACTACTTTTTTCACTTTCGTCTTCTTCATCAATATTTTTTATATTAAATATATTTGATTTTTGTTGAACTTTCTGCTGTGGTTGTTGATTAAGTAGATTTGTTGATATTGTGGTTGGGCTTATTGGTACATTCTCTTGTTGTGGTTGTTTGACAAATTGATGTTTGTTTTTTTGTATATTTGATTGATTTTGATTTTGCTGTGCCTGTTGATATGTAAATTCAGGCCTTTCCTTCTTTATTGAATGTGTTATTTGTTCTAATGGAATTCTGGATCTTAAAGATTTTATTATCTCCTTCCTTGTAAGTTCTTCTACTTCCTTGCCATCTGGAGCTCTTGCAACAAAATCTACTTCACCTATATTTATTATTCCTTTTAATATTATGTCTCCACCCCTGTCTCCATCAAGAAACAGTGTTGTTTCTTTTGTTCTTATAAGATCTATTATTGTTTTTGGAATAATACCCGTTGCTCCACCTATAGCTATACAGTTTGTTAAGTCATTTTTTAGCAAGTTAACTACATCTGCTCTCCCTTCAACTAATATAATATCATCACTTACTGCAATATCAGGTCCGGCAGGCAAATTTTCAGATCCATAAGTAGTAATTACACTAGCCTTCACATCAGATTCAACCAAATCACTCAATTCCCTACTATCTGGTAATTCTGTTGTAAGCAGCTGTTTTATCAACTCTTTTGCTCTATTTATTATTCTCTTTCTTTTTTCATTTCTTGTATCCTCTATTTTCATTATTTTGAATGAAGTTTCAAAAGGACCTACTCTATCTACAGACTCTATAGAAGCTGCGAGTATGCACGTTTCAACTCTGTTTAATGATGAAGGTAAAAATAATTTACCTGCTGTGCGGTTATTTGTTTGTGTTGTATCAATTTCTATTCTACCTATTTTTCCATTTTTTTGTAATTCTCTTAAATCAAGGTCTCCACCTAAAAGCCCCTCTGTCTGACCAAATACTGCACCAATAATATCTGGTTTTTCTACAAGTCCTCCAATTTCAAAATTAGCTTCAACTAAATATTTCAAAATATCTATATATGTTTTTGCCATCTAAACTACCTTTTTGTTGTGTTGTCATTTAGAATAAGTCACAAAAAGGTAATAATGCCCCCTATTTATATATATTTAATACTACATTTTAGTAAAGTTTCTGTCGTAAATTAAACTCCTTAATAAATATCTAACATTAAATATAATTTTAATTGGCATAATAAAACCATTAAATGTGACCTCCTAAATATTAATATATAATATAAATAAATATATAAACTTTATTCATTATCTAATAAAGGGATTTAATGTTTAATAATACTAATAACAATGATATTGAGAATTCTAAATTTAAATTTAGAAGAGAATATATTTCAAAAGAGAAAGATAAAATAGCCAGCAATACGTTTGATAAAGAAACAATGATAACACTTTCCAAATTTTTTAATAAGTACATAATAAAAAAAATAAATTATATAATTGCAAAAGGTAAAGAAGCCGATATATATTTAGCTGAACCCGGTGATGCTGAAATAGTTAATAATGAAAGAGCAGTAATTCTTAAGCTATTTAGAATTGAAACATCATCATTTTTTAACATGCGCAAATATATAGCTGGAGATCCAAGATTTAATAAAATAAGTAAAACAAAATATAGTTTGGTTAATGAATGGTGTAAAAAGGAGTTTGGGAATTTGCAGATTGCAATAAAAGCAGGAATTCAAGCACCAAAACCATTCATGTTTAAAAATAATATACTTGCAATGTCTATAATTATGAATAAAGACAAGCCTGCACCACAACTACATAACGTTATTCTTAAAGATCCAGAAAAAGTATTTGATAAAATATTAACAAATGTAAAAACTCTCTATAAAAATAAGCTTGTTCATGCCGATTTAAGTGAATATAATATATTGATTGCTGATAATGAAGTGCCTTATATAATAGACTTTGGTCAAGCTGTTGATTTAAGACATCCAAATGCTTTAATATTTTTGAAGAGGGATATTCTAAATATTTCATCCTATTTTTTAAAACAATATAATATAACAATGAATATTGCAGAAATAATTAATAAAATACTAAAAACAAATAATTAATTAATAATTTGAATAATTATTACCTTATCTTACTATCATTTTTACTATTTATATTAGCTAAATCAAAAATTAATGCATTTTTTAAGCTACTTGATTCCACCTTTTTAATATTAAATTTTTTATATAACCTTTTTACTATTTTAGCGTCTACTGATGTTGAAGGATTTTTTACTTTTAATGAACATACATCTACATAAGGTTTAATTGAAAGTTCATATGTATTTAATTTTTTTGCTATATCTATTATTTCTTGCTTATCAAATCCTATTAAAGGCCGCATTATAAATTCCTTAATTCCTTCTTCAGTAGCTATAAGATTTTTGACTGTTTGTGATGCCACTTGACCAATGCTTTCACCAGTTACTATTACATTTGCATTTTCTTTTAATGCGATTTTATGTGCCATCATGTAAAGAAAATGCTTGAATATAACAAGCTCATATTTATTGCTTATTCCTAATATTGATGTTTGATAATAATGCGATGGTATTATATAACATTTTGCTTTAGGATAATATTTGTTCAATAAAAATAAAATTTCATTCATCTTTGAATGCATAACTGCTTCATTATCTGAAAATGCATGAACATGTAAAAAAATAGGCAATAGTCCCCTTTTCATTGCATAAAATGCAGCAACAGGAGAGTCTATTCCACCAGAGAGCAAAACAACAACTTTACCTGAAGAACCAACAGGCAAACCACCAACTCCATTTATTTTTTCCTTATATAAAAATGTATTTTCTTTTGTAATATTTATATATAAAATATTTTTACCATTTTTGTCAATGTTAAAAGTAAGCTTATTTATATTATTGATAAATTTACTAATTATTTGATAAGAATTATATTTAAAATCTTTAAATGATCTACTCGCGATAATCTTTACATTTTTTTTATCATTCATTAATATATTTGCATTCGAAATTATCATATTTATATTATTATCCACTGTTAATACCGGCGCAAACCAAGATATACCAAATACATATTTAAGTTTATCAATTATTCTATTTATATTTGAGTCATTATTTAGAGTAAGCAAAAATCTATCTCTCATATTTTCTATTTTGTCATATTTTTCTCCATTAATACTAATTATTATATTTTCAAGGAGTTTGTTAATAAATGCCGGCCTATTTCTACCTTTCATCCATATTTCTCCAAAATGAATAACAATTTTATTATATGTTGTTTTTTTATATTCTTCCATATATATCATATAATATTATATATTGAACTTTATTTTTATAAAGTTTAGATTTTTATATTATAATTACCATTACTCTTATAATTTTTGTTTATAATTCTAATAATATTTTGTTAGAATAATAATCAATATTTATAAATATTTGTATATATAAATTTATGAATGTTATTAAATAAGGTCAGGTATTAAAATAAAATAATTTATGAAGTGACAAAATGTTTACAAAAAAGTTTAGCGATTTTATAGAAAATTCAAAACATATAATAAATATAAGTTATAAGCCAACAAAGGAAGAATTTAACAAAGCAGTTAAATTGACACTACTTGGTATAATAATAATAGGGGTTTTAGGTTTTATAATTTCATTAATTATTAGTATAGTTACAGGAACTCCGCTTTAGTTTTGTTTAAATTTTATATTATGTTATATTTAATTTAGGCTTTTTATATTTCTTGTGAGTTATATAAGGATATTTTATGGAAATTGAGGTTGATTTTAATAAAACTGCTCAAGAAAATGCTGATGCATACTATAAAAAATCTAAAAAAATGCTGATTAAAATAGAAGGAGCAAAAAAAGCCATAAAAGAACTTGAAAGGCAACTCAATGCTGTAGAATCTGATAAAAATAAAGAACAATTGTTGGCATCTAAAAAATTTAAGATTATTGTGAAGAAAGAGTGGTATGAAAATTTTCATTGGTTTTTTACAAGCTTTGGGAATCTTGTAATTGGAGGCAAGGATGCAAGCCAAAACGAATTAATAAATTCAAGATATTTTGAAGATAATGATATTTTTTTTCATGCAAATATATTTGGTGCATCGTTGGTTATACTAAAAAATGGAGTTTTATCAAACAAGAATGAAAAAGAAGAAGTAGCGCAGTTTGCGGGTTCTTATTCAAGTGCATGGAAAGAAGGATTATCATCAATAGATGTTTATTCCGTAAAACGCAACCAGGTAAGCAAATCAACAAGTAAGGGGTCTCTTGGAAAAGGAAGTTTCTTAATAAGTGGAGAAAGGGAATGGTATAATGTTAGTCTATCATTAGTTGCACTTATGGTTAATCAAAGTGATATCAAAAAATTTAATATTATACCTAAAATATCTTTTGATAGATTACTAGAAAAGCCAAAGAATTATGCAATAATAAATATTGGAAATGATGAAAAATCAGTTGCGGCAAAGAAAATTGCAAAGTTTTTTGATATTGATATTAATGAAGTAATGCAACAATTACCTAATGGTGGTTGCAAAGTAAGTTTAAGCATAAAACAAAATGTTTAATAATCTATAATGAGAAATTCATACGTACCTTAACAGTAATATCAAGGCGAATGCCAATATCTGCCTTCACTTGGCAGTTTTGCATGCAAATATATATAATTTATTTTTATATATTAAAATTTGATAAGAAACTACAATGATGCATACAAATATAATGAATCTTGCAATGAAATTGCTATGTCAAACAGCATAATTTATAGTAATATAAAAATCCACACCTTTCATGTGTGAATATTTTTATGTGTTGAATATGAATAATTTTAAAAGAATTAATAAAAATTTACCATTAAGTAAAATAATAGAATTAGTAGAAGAGCTACCTTTAAGTAAGGAATTAGATTTATTAAAATTTAATATTAATAATTATAAAATTGGAGCTGCAATAGTAGAAGATTTAGAATCTAATAAAGAAAAAATTAAATCTAATGAAGATATAAAAAAATTAAAAGATATAATCAAAAATATTGAAAATGATGAAAATTTATCTGATTCCGATAAAAAATTAATTCAGCTTTTGAATAATATTATAAAAAATTATTAAAATGATGCAGGGAGAGAGATTCGAACTCTCGAAGTCCTAAGACACTAGGCCCTGAACCTAGCGCGTTTGACCAAGCTCCGCCATCCCTGCTCATATTATTTTTATAATTTATATCTATTATATTTATTGTCTTTTTACTATTTTTATAATATAATATAAATTATTTATATTCTATTTATTATAAAAACTAATATCTTTCTTTATTTATTTTACAATTTTTATAATTATTTGTAATATTGCAATATTATTTATAATATTCAATATTATATAATATAATATCTACAATATACAACAAATAATATACGGTATATTAATGAATGATAAAAAAAAGATTAGTGTTGCAGTTGCAAGTGCAGTTGGATTAGGTGCAATAATAGGTGCTGGGATATTTGTATTAAGTGGTACAACAATCGCACTTGCCGGTGCCAATGCTATTTTGGCATTTATACTTGTAGGAATAGTGGTTATAATATTAGCTGCAGAATACGGAGAATTGGGATCAATAATGCCTTATACAAGCGGCGCATCATATTCTTATGTTTATCAAGCATTTGGAAGCGAAATGGGTTTTATAACCGGAATACTATTTTATCTAAGTCTTGCTGTTAGCATATCTGTGATAGCGTTGGGATTTGGTGCATATTTTACAAGCTTATTTAGCATTTCAATTAACCCTATCATACTTGCAATAATCATTATATTATTATTAACATTAATAAATTTAATAGGTGTTAAAAAAACCACAAAAGCGGATAGTATTCTAGTAATAATAAAAATTTTGGCTTTAATAATTTTTATTCTGTTTGCAATTTTTATTGCTTCTAAATATAGTAACATTAATTTATCTAATTTTTCTGTAAATAAGTCACAAGGAACCATTCAATCATTAATAGAAGCAATGATAACAATTATATTTGCTTATTCTGGATTTCAAAGTATTTCTAGTATAACTTCTAAAATTGATAATGGTGCAAGAGGTGCAGCAAAATCTATATTAATAGCAGTTATATCAAGTATGATTATTTATATATTAATAGTAACTACACTTTTACTCCTTGCTCCTGCAACAAAATATACGATTAGTGGAGATCCATTATCTATAGCACTTTTATATAGTAATTCACCATTATGGATTATCATTGCTGTAGATATTGGAGCATTAGTAGCAACTGCATCTGCAATGATAGCATTGCTTTTATCATCTTCAAGAATATTATATCAAATAAGCAAAGATAAATTATTGCCAAGATTTTTTAGAAAATATAATAAAAATGATGATGTAGCAATAAATGGTGTATTAATAACAGCCTTTATCGCAATAATCACTTTATTTGCCGGAAACATTTTTATTATAACAGCTATTAGTGATTTTGGTTTAATATTTTCATATTTGATGACAAGCTTAGCATTAATCCATTTCAGAAGAAGAAATATAATAGGATCTGTTAAGACACCATTATATCCTTATTTACCAATAATTGTTATATTTGCATTATTGATGTTCATGTATGGAATGCCAAGCGAATCTCTATTAATAGGTGTAGTAATAATCATAAGTTTGCTCATAATATATTATTCGCTCAGAGAAGTTGAAAATAAGAAAGTTATAAGAATACATTTATTTAAATAAAGTAAAAAATATAAAAATTAAACAATAATAAATAGTTGGTATAAATATACCGCTTATAAATAATAAAAAGTGGTTATATGCTTATTGGAATTGTAGGAGCGCCAAATAAAGGAAAAAGCACATTATTTTCAGCTCTTACAATGCACGAAGTTACAATTGCAGATTATCCTTTTACAACAATAAATCCAAATTTAGGTGTTGCTTATGCTTCTAAGGAATGTGTTGATAAAGAATTAAATGTAAACTGCAATGCCCGCAATTCTCTATGTATCAATCACATAAGATTTTTTCCAGTCAATATAATTGATGTTGCAGGTTTAGTTGAAGACGCACATATAGGTAAAGGTATGGGCAATCAATTTCTCAATGATCTTGCAAACGCAGATGCATTAATGATAGTAGTTGATGCAAGCACCAAGACAGATGCGCATGGAAACAAAGTTGATTATGCAGATCCTATTAAAGACATCGTAATGGTCAAAAATGAAATTATTGAATGGTTCAGCAATATAATAAAAAAGCATTTAAATATAATATCAAAACGCGAAAATGGTATTGAAGCATTGCATGAAATACTATCTGGCTTCAAAGTAACAAAAAATGATATTGAAGATATTCTAAATTTATACTCCTTATCTTCAAATAAAATAAATTGGACTGATAATGAAATCAAAAAGTTTTCAGAAGGTATAATAGAGAAGACAAAGCCAATGGTAGTAGTAGCAAATAAAATTGATGTTCCTGGTGCAATTGACAATTTTAATAAGCTTAAGAGTGCAGTAAAAGAGTATAAAATAATAGGCTGTTCCGCGAGCATTGAATTAGCATTAAGAAAAGCAGCTAAGCAAAATATAATACAATATATACCGGGAGATAATCAATTTAAAATATTAAAAAATGATCTATCTAAAGAAAAATTAGATGCATTAATATATATTCAGAATTTTTTAAAATCAAATAATGACAATATTCAGCAGCTATTGAATTATGTAGTGTTTGATTTATTAGATAATATTGTTGTTTATCCAGTGGAAGATGAGAACAAATACACTGACCATTTTGGAAATGTTTTACCAGATGGCATTTTGATAAAAAGAGGTTCTACTGCTCTAGATTTAGCAGAAAAAATACATACAAACCTTGCAAAAGGCATGTTATATGCTATGGATGCAAGAACAAAGAAAAGATTATCAAAAGATTATATTTTAAAAGATAATGATATTATTAAAATTGTAAGTACTATTAAATAAATAAT
>JAJZYD010000028.1 GCA_021806095.1 Microcaldota archaeon | reverse complement strand
ATAATATGATTACAATAAAGCCCAACATATTAAACATCTTATTTTATCATTTTATTCTAATAATATATATGAACATTTAGATATTTATATCTATTTTATCATTATTTAATTATATACAATTGTCTAATATAAGAGTTGAGGTTTATGGATAAAGAAGATGAAATCAACAAGAGATTATTTTGGATCGGTCATGCAAGTTTTTATATAAAAACAAGTAAAGGCGCAATTTTTATAGATCCATTTAGGATTAGCGATGCAATCAAAATAAAGGCAGATTTAATACTTATAACACATGCACATTTTGATCATTGTAGCAAAGAGGATATTGCAAAAATTATAAAACAGGAGAGCAAAATAATCGCATCAAATGGCTGTTTAAATAAAAATGATTATAATAATATTGAAGTAATAGAGCCTGGATACAAATCAAATTTTGATAGTATAGAAATTGAAGCAATTCCAGCTTATAACATAAAGAATGAACGATTAAAATTTCATCCAAAGGAAAATAAATGGGTCGGTTATATAATAAAAGTTGATGGTTTAAGATTTTATCATGCTGGTGATACTGACTTTATACCAGAAATGAAGAAGCTAAAAGATATAGATGTTGCAATGCTGCCTATTGGCGGTACATATACTATGAATGTTGATGAGGCAATTGAAGCGGCAAAAATGATCAATGCAGAATATACAATACCCATGCATTATAAAAACCTGCTTGGAGAAGAAGACTCAATGAACGCTGAAGCAATGTTTAAAAAAGAGTTAGGCAATGCAAAAATAATGAGTGAAATTCAAAAGCCAACCAATCATTTTTGATTCAGTTGTTTGAGAATTTCTTTAGAAATAGCGAGAATTTTATTTGGACTCATCGTAAATATCTTTGTATCTTTTTCATTTAAAGAGTCAGCAATCCCTCTCAATTCATTCTTCTGCTTATTAAGCTGTGATGATGAATCAGCAAGCGCGTTCCTTAGGCTCTTTTTTTTATGCATCATCAATAATGATATAACATTTATTTCATCATCCCTAATATTATTCTCAATCGGCTTGATTAAAACAACACTTGAATCAACCTTTGGCTTGGGATAAAATGAACTTGCAGGAACATCAAACACTTTTGTAATTTTAAAATATAATGAAGAAACAACGCTTAATTTTGAATAATTATGCATCCCGTGTTTAGCAAGCATATGCTCTACAAATTCTTTTTGAAGACATAATAGCGCAGGCATAGAATTTTTTGACAGCCATAATATTATTTTGCTTGAAAGATTGTAAGGTATGTTTGCAATTACAATATCATAATCTTTTAATATGCTCTTTTCAACATCAAAAAAATCTTTGTTGACCAGTTTAAGCTTTTTGCACTTTAAATTTGATGACAATATATCAAACAATCTTGCATCCTTCTCAATAGCAATGACTTTTGATGCATTCTTGCATAGCTCATTTGTCAATATTCCAAAACCGGGGCCTATTTCTATAACTTTCTTATCTGCTGCAAAATTCGCCTCCTCTTTTGCAATATTTACATTTATAAGAAAATTCTGCCCTAGTTTTTTATGTGGATTTATTGAATGCAGCAGCTCCTTATAGTTATATCCAAAATCTACAATATTTCCTCTATTCATAAAATCAATTTATAATTTTGTAATTTAAATTTTTAGCATGCTTTTGTAATAATTTATATACTTTATTAATTTATATAGTATATTTATCTATAGTTATCAAAGCATTATATATAATATAACAATATTACATTTTTATATTTTACAATATTATATTTTATGGCATTATTGAATTTTATTAGATGAATATATGGATAGAGTTAAATCACAAAGTGCAATTGATTTTTTAATAACTTATAGCTTTGCGCTTTTTATATTAACAATTATAATAAGTATACTTTTTCTATTTTTAAATTTGCCAAAAACTTTATTTCCTACGGAATGCAAATTTTATGGAAATTTTGATTGTTTTGGTGCAACATTGATACAACAAAGTAATGGAATTTCTGCACTTGCAATTCTTTCAACAGACACTCTTCCAGGAATAGTAAACTCTATAAATTTTAATGCAATTATTGGAGGACAAAAAAGCACATCTGGAAGCTGCTTGCCTACTGCCACAAAAGATGGACAATATACCTACTGTATTGCAGAATTTAACAAAAAAGTGATATTAGGGAATATATATAGTATATTTTTTAATATTTCGGCAAATTACTGCCCCTACTCTCTTAATGAAACATGTCTAGCAAATGGCAATTATTTAATTGCAGGAATGGTTGAAGCTATTCCATCAACACAAAATGCAATTACTTATCCATTAATAATAACACCAACACCTGGTGGCATAACAAGCCCACAAGGAATATCGATGCAGCAGCAAGGCACTTATGTACGCTTAACTGCAATTCCAGATCAAAATTATATATTCATTAATTGGAACTGCACTGGAAATGGCTGTTATAGCGGCAACAATAATCCTGCTACAGTAATTGTCAACAATTTGGTTACAGAAACCGCAACATTTAAAACAAGTTAATTTATATTTATATTATAGCAATCATTATAAGTTCTACAATTAATAAATAAAATATCTGGCTAAAAAAGCATATTAAATTATTTATTATTAAATTAATACTAAATAAAATAAAGGCCTCAGTAGCTCAGTGGTAGAGCGTCTGCATGGTAAACTTCTTAAAAGAAGTTTAATTAAGAACCATAAAGCAGAAGGCCGAGGGTTCAATTCCCTCTTGAGGCTTATTTATAAATTCTTCTTACAAATAATAAATTGTTTAAAATAAAAATAATATGACCAAATATAAAACTTGATTAAATGAACATTATTGAAAATTTTGTGGTAGGTTCAGGCAAAAAATTTTTATCAAGTTTAAATGAAAGAGAAGGCGCGCCATTAGATGCAATGCAAAAGGGAATACAAGACAATGATATAAAAAATACAAAAATGCTTTATATTCATATACCTTTCTGCAGATCGCTCTGCCCATTTTGCAGCTTCAATAGATATTTATTCAATAAGAAAAGTGCTGAAGAATATTTCAAAAGATTAAGAAAAGAATTAGATATGTATATAGGTTTAGGCTATAATTTTGACACTATTTATATTGGGGGAGGAACTCCAACAATAGACTTTGATGAACTGAATATGCTGCTTGAATACCTAAATGATAGATTAAAAATAAAAAGTATATCAGTAGAATCGACAGCACGTGAGCTTAACGAAGAGAAATTAGTAAAATTGAAATCATTGAAAGTAAAAAGGCTTTCCATAGGAGCACAAACGCTTGATAAAAAATTATCAAGGGATATAGGAAGGGGATGGCAGGATTATGATTCAACTATAGAAACAATAAAATTGGCAAATGATATAATTGACACATTGTCAGTTGATTTAATTTTTAATTTTAATACACAGACACTTGAACAGTTTGAAAAAGATCTTGATACCTTAATAAATATAAAAACAAAACAAATTACAAATTATCCGTTATTGCCATCGATATACTCAGAAAATTTTAAAAATATTAATAGGGAAAATGAAAAAAGATTCTATAATTTATTGCTGGATAAAATGGAGTCTGCATCATATAAGCCTTCAACAGTCTGGTGTTTTTCTAAAAAAAATGACATGCTAAGCGATGAATATATCATAGAATATGATTCGTATATAGGCATAGGCTCTAGCGGCATCAGTTTACTCAAAAATCATTTTTATATAAACTCATTTTCTGTTGCAAAATATAATGCATTGATTGATAATGGCAAAATACCTGTTGTAAGGGAGAAATTCTTATCACAAAGCGAACTTGCAGATTACTTTTTATTGAATCACCTTTTTGGACTAAGGATCAGCAAAGAAACATTTAAAAATGAGTTTGGAGCTTCAATCTACAAAGTACTTTATAAAGAATTGCTAACAGCAAAACTTCTTAATATAATCAAAGAAGACAATAAGAATATTTACTTGAACAAAAAGGGCTATTATATGGTTGGCAGTGGCATGCGTGCTTTTCTATCAATATTGAATACATTAAGAGAAGAACTTAGGAGCAAACAAATATAATTTTATAATATTGCTACTCATTCTTTTTTTTCTTCTTTTATTTTTTTATTGTTGTTTTCGCTTTTAATATTTTTATTTTTTATATTATAGTCTAATTCGCTTAATTCTTCAAGAAGCTTTTTATTAATGCCTAGGTGTAGAAGCGCATCAAGCTTATTGTTTAAATTGAAAGTGTTTATAGAAAATTTTGTTATTACTTGATTATAGAAATCATCAAGAAGTTTAAGCCTTTTCGCATTATCGGCATTATATCTTGAAATATTTATTATTTCATTTGATAATTTATAATTTGAGGCGCTTAATTCTTGTATAATTTTTTTATAATTATTTTCAAGACTATTTGAGAGTTCTGCAGTATTTGACTGCATTATTATGTAAGGAGTAACAATATTGAGTATTTCTTCATAGAGATTGTTTATATAAACATCATAAGCCCGTCTTAGATATGCAAGGATTGAAAGAAATTTTAATAATAGCACATCCCTTTTTTCTGTGTTATTCAAATAAAACAGCGCATTTATGCTATTCCTCCTAAATTCCAATATTATTGAATCTCCTTCATTATGTTTGTTTGCTTTTTCGTTATTAAAAATTTTCAAGTTTGATCTTGGTTGACTTTCATATTTTTGCGTTTTTGCAGCATCTTGTCTTATCAAATATTTCAGCATTGTGCCTCTTTGAATAAGCGCAGATCCTGGAAAGCCATCCATAAGCGCCTTTAATTCATCAAATTTTATTTTTATAACTGCATCAACATTAAAGGAATACACATAATCTGCCTTCATATCAATCATTTTAAATTTGTTTTGATCTTATACTTCCAAACTATTTATGCTGCTTACAATCGCAATATCATTGATGCCTAAAGATCTTAGATAAGCAACAATTTCTGCTCTTGATGCCCCTTCTTTTACAAGCATCCCAACAAGCGCAGCAAGCTCAATATCACGATTATTACTTTCAATAAATTCTTTTATTTTTTCTTGCATCTCTCTTCTAAGAAAAATATTGGATTCATTAACTATTTTTTCAATAGATATTTTTGCTATCATATTATCATCTATTTTTAAATTATATATATTTGTGATTAAGCCATCGACTTTCTTGATCATAAAATTTTTGACATGCTTTGATTTGTATATAAGATGGACAATGCAGCTGCCTGTTGCCAATTTAGATAGCATATTCTCAAATTTGCCCTCAAGAATCTTTGCACTAGCTAATGTATTAATATCATCGTTATTCTGCATCTTAAATATAAAAAAAGTTGCAATATTTGACATAATTTCTAATGGTATATCTTTAACGCTCTGTGTTGATATTGCAATGCCTATTCCATATTTTCTGCCTTCGCGAAAGAGCTGAGTGAGGCTTTTGTTTGCATCAATTATTTTCCATGCCTCATCAATAATTATACACCTTCTGTTTGATTCGCTGATCTGCATGTTGTGCATAAACTCAACTACAAAATCCAGAAACGCAGAAACAATGAGCTTTCTTTGAGCATCGCTGCTGAGCCCTGAAATATTCAATGAGCAGATTCCATTGAGCATATTTTCTGGATCAAATGTATTTGAATCTGCAAAAATTTCATTGTTGAGCAATTGCGTGAGCTTGAGCTTGAGCATCTGCATTGAAGGTGCATCCATAATGCCTATAATATATTTAAGATTTACATGCTCATTATTTTCTTCCATAAGCGCTGAAGACACGACATTATAAAGCATTGCTTTTTCATTGGAATCAAGACCTAGCATTGACACAATTGCCGATGTTGTATATTCTGCAGCCTTCATTTTATTCTTAAAAATTTCAAATATATTGACATGATTTTCGCTTCCTAAATATATGATTCTCCCATATATAAAATTCATCACTTCAAAATATTCATTATTCCAATCAATTATCAATATATTTTTGAAGCCAGCATTGAAGCTTCTTATCATATAATTCTTTAAAAAATAACTTTTGCCAGAGCCAGTTGTTCCTACAGCACATAGATGTGGATTCATAAGAATTGACTGATCAAAAAAGAATGGTGTATTATATATTGCAGTTTTGCCTATATAGATTCCTTTAACATCATTTTCTGTTGGTTCGCTTTGGGTAAAAAGTGTAATATTCTTGCTTGCTTCTATATTATTTGAAATTTTGAAATCTATCATTCAAACACCTTCATTGCATCTATCTCAAGCAGTCGGATCAATTCATCGCCTTCTATTATAGATGAATGTGAAGAAAGAAGTATGTTGAATTGTGCTGAAATTTCTTTGATTTGTGATTTTGCATGCTCCGAGGCTTCAAGAACAGTATCTGCAATTGCAGTTGTCATCACATAATAAATTGTTTTAATTGGAATCGAGCCGCTGTTGATGCTTGATATATCGTGCTCGAGCACTTCAATTTCCCGCTTGAGTTTGTTCATATATTGGATATGCTTGTTGTTTTTTATATCAAGCCTTGAAATTGTTATCTCATGCATACTTTTCCGTGTTTGGAGTCTATCTATAATTTTTTTAGTATCAAGTTTCCTTGTTTGGAGCACAAGCTTGAATGAGTAGCTTATGTTTTCTATAAGATGTTCAATCTTCTCTTTACTAAGCTCATCAACATTATTTGTATCTATTACTGCAGCAGCAAGAGCACATACCTTTCCATTAGCCCTGAATAAAGCAACGTTTCTGTTTCCAGTAAGCTCGTAACCATTGAATACTTGTATAATATTACTATGTTTAAATATTAAATTATGGAATATATCACTAAATGTAAATATAGAAATCGCAAGTAGAAGCATAGCTGAATCAACAACAATTAAAAATATATTTAAAATAAGCAGATTTGCAAATGCTATAATTGCGCAAATCGCAAGCATTAGATAAAGCATATAATTTTTTTCCATAATCATTTCACTTTATTCTGGTAATTTAATTAAATAAATATCATATCTAAAAGTCAAAAAATGTCAAATCTCCCAAATGAAATTTCACTACCTAATATTCTTGCAAATTCTCTTATTGATATAATAGTCAAAATCAAGCTTAATAGGGGCAGTAAAAAAATACTCATTATTACGTAGCTTACATATTGCATTAGTTCACCAATTAAACCATTAAACTGATTTGCAAAATTTTGCATAGATGAAAGATTGTTTGAATAAATATTCAGTATTGAAGATACATTAGTGATAGAATTGTAATTTGGTGTAATTGTATGTGATAAATAAAATTCTCCTAAAGAAAAAATTGTAGATTTTGAAAAGCTTAACATCAAAGATTCAAAATTTTGCATGGTAGACTCTAAAGATGGAAGAAGCGCTGATGGATATAAACTTTGTGCAATTGAAATATTCATTACATATGTCAATGGAAATATTGTAAAGAATCCAATTGCGATTGCAAGAATTGCGCCACCCAATCTTCTTGTAAAATAAAAAGTTCTAAGAGTTAACCCTATATAGAGTAGAAATGGTGTTGCGATCGCTATTGCATATATTATTGCAGCCTGAACAAATATTATCATCAATGAAGTTGATAAAAATTCAATGATGAGATTAATTGGCGTAAGAAATACAGTCAATGCAGTAAGCTTAAATGAAATTAAACCAAACAGTGAAAATCCAACCGTCGCAACTGTACCTATTGTAATATATAATAAAAGTAATATACCAAGCAGTATAGTTATTTGTGAAAGAAGCGAAGACGTAACATTGCCACTAAATATAAATGTGCTTCCAACAAGATAATTGTATGTTACGCAGAGCCCATAATTATATGATAAATTTGGACCGCAGAATAATGCTGCTGTTGTTGATAGATTACCAGTGAGCTGGTTGATTATTTGAGTAACAATTCCAATTCTGCTGAATGCCATAAACAATAGAAATAATATGGCACCATTAATTACACTCTGTATTAGTTCACTGAACCCAAATTCTTTTATTTTTTTATTATCAAAGGCAAATCCTAATCCATATATAATTCCACCAACTGCAAGCATAATTGCTATAATTATTACTGCAATTCCAAACATTAATGCACCAAATAAATAATTATTAATCAATCAAAGTATACCAAAATCAATGAATTGTTGAATTAACAGAGTTTACAGTAAAATTGCTAAGTAACTGGGTTGATGCGGATGCCAATGAAGTTGATGCAAAACTCAATGCTGCAATTACAATTGCACCGATTATTACATTAATTGCAGTTGTATGAAACTGCGCCTTCTTTTCAGGTGGAAGAAGCTGGCCAAATGCATAAAAAACTCCAGCAATTATAAAGAGCATTGCGCTTAGTGCAGGACCAACTTGTGCGAGTATTGATCTGACACCAGATATTAGTGGCATTATTTGTAGATTAAATACATGCGCTGTGTTTTGATAGGATCCAGCAAAACTTGATCTAAAAAATATTAAAAGCAAAAACAAGAATAGAATTTCTGTTTTTCTCATCCTACCTATAATATTTTCTCTTTTTTTATGTGTTATTTTTATTGTCTTCATAAAACCACTATTATTTTTTTACTCCTTTTAGTTTTATTATTTATTATAGTATATATTATATTATTAATATATATATTTATTTACTTTATTATTTATATTATTACATAGATAAATATATAAATATAATGTATATAACAATTAATCTAATATTCTAATATTTTCAAACAAAAATTAGGATAATCAAAAAGAATGACCTCTTCTACGGGTTAAAGCCCGTAGTATCTATTATGATTACGTTGCAAACTTTTTATCTGTTTGTGGTGTGCAATTCATCCACGGCTTAAAAGTCGTGGTATTCTTGCCTTACAAATAAAATTAATAACAACGTAACTTTACAACAAAGAGAAGGATGAAAATAATATCTAAAAAAGTTATAATTATTAAAAAAACATAATATAATAGTATTTATATTTAACTTTTTTATATAATAGTATTAAATTATTTCCAAATATATTATAATTAATATTATATTTATGTTATTGTAATTTAATATTATGTTTAATATTATA